>JBJKTB010000444.1:0-4021 GCA_046703345.1 Ignavibacteriaceae bacterium | reverse complement strand
ATAACCGATCTTCTTGAAAAATTCTTTGTAGAAAATTCAATTACCAGAACAAGAAACATAATTTAGGAGTAAAATGAAAATTTCGGAGTACGTATCGAAATTCGATCCTCAGAACCAGTTTGAGGTGCTAAAAAAGTCATATGAGCAGATAGAATTCGCATGGAACAATAAATTTGATCTCAGCTTGCTGAAGGATAAAAAGTTTGATAATATTTTAGTATCTGGATTAGGGGGCTCGGCAATCAGCGCCGATTTAATGGTTAACTTTCTGAGCGGCGAGTTGAAGCTTCCGTTCTTTGTTAACAGAAATTATTTTCTGCCTTCGTTTGTTAACGAAAAAACTCTCGTAATCATTTCATCTTATTCGGGCAATACGGAAGAAACCGTAGAAGTTTTTAATTCATCACTTAAAAGAGCGGGAGGAATAATTGCCATCACCACTGGCGGAAAAGTTGAGAAGATAGCCGCAGCGAACAATATACCTGTTGTTAAAATTCTTCCCGGCCTTCAGCCAAGGTATGCTCTGGGATTAAGCTTCTTCACGCTGCTTAAAGTACTGCAGACTCTCGGGATTGCAGGCAGCCAGGACAAAGTAGTAAACGATATAATCGAACTTTGGAAGAAGAAAGGCGAAGATTATTCGAAGGACGGAAACGCCGCTTTCGAATACGCCGAGCAGCTCGTTGGGTTTATCCCCACAATTTACTCGGCGGCGGATGTAACTTCGGCGGTAGGATACAGGTTCAAGTGTCAGTTTAACGAGAACTCGAAACTTCACGCATTTCACAACGTAATTCCCGAACTTAACCACAACGAGATTATCGGATGGGAATCATTCAGCGAGAAGCAGTTCCGGACAAAAATAATTAATATAATGGACAAGACTTATCATCCGCAGACAAAAAAGCGCTTCCAGATTACAGCGGAGCTTGCCTCGAAGAGCGGTGCGGAAATTATCAATCTAGAGAGCGGCTGTGACGATATAAAAGTAAGGCTGATGGATTTGGTTTATCTCGGCGACTGGATTACCTATTACGCCGCTGTGCTGAGGAATTACGACCCTGTAGAAATTGAAAATATTAATATTCTAAAAGAACGCCTGGCATAAATTATTATCCCGGCTGCGGATTAAAAAATTACTGCGGCCGGGAGAATATTTGCCGGCTTAAAATATTAAGGTCAATATTCCTATCCTTTTAATTAAGGGGAGTAATATTTAGATTCATAAAATTCAAACAGGATTTATATCTTGATTAAGAATCTAAAATATTTCTTTTTCCTCGCTATTCTCCTGTCTAACACTGCCTTCGCACAATATTATTTCTTCGGAAGAAATAAAGTCCAATATGAAAAATTCGACTGGAAAGTTTTACGGACAAAACATTTCAACGTTTATTATTACGGGGAGATGGGGCAGGTAGCCTCGATAGGGGCGGCATACGCAGAGCAGGCGTACGATGAATACAAAGTCAGGTTTAATCATGTTATATCCCACCGAATACCGCTGATCTTCTACAACACGTCAAACGATTTTGAACAGACAAATACAACGCCAGGATTAATTCCGGAAGGAGTGGGCGGGTTCTTCGAATATATGAAGGGAAGAGTAGTACTGCCTAATACAGGCTCGCTTCACGATTTCAGGCACGTCATCAGACACGAGCTTGTTCACGTATTTATGGCCACAAAGCTTTACAGGATTTTTAAAGACCACCGGCTGCCTAACGATTACTTTCCGCCGCTTTGGTACACTGAAGGACTTGCGGAATATATTTCTACAAAGCCGGACGACCAGGCGCGAATGGTTATGCGTGACGCCGTGATCAATAATTACTTCTTCGATCTTAAACATATCTATCAGATCAGCGGCACATTTCTTATGTACAAAGAAGGGCAGAACTTCCTCGAGTTTGTGGCGCATAGGTTCGGGAAGGATAAGGTGCTTCAGCTTCTCGACAACTTCTGGATGTATTCGAGTTTTTATAAAGTAATGGCATATACACTGGGCGAGTCGCTCGAAGATATTAACCGGGACTGGACTTTTTATTTAAAGAGAAAATATTATCCTTTGCTTAAGGATAAATCCCCGCCGGAAAACGCATCGGTAAAGCTCACGGATTTCGGCTATAATTTTTCGCCTGTGTACTATGAATTAAACGGAGAGAAGTTCCTCTACTTTGTTGCAAACCGCGACGGTTATTATTCAATTTACAGACTGGAGCTGAACGGTTTGCCGCCGGAAGAGAACACTCCCAAGTTAGTTCTGCGCGGCGAAAAAAGCGAAGAGTTCGAATCGTTCCATTTATTCCAATCTTCCATTGATATCTCCAAGAACGGCGTTCTGGCATTTGTTACGAAGGCCGGGCAGACTGACGAGATACATTTCTTCTCGATTAAAGAGAATAAAATTATAAAGAACTACAGCAACCCGGATATGATTACTATCTCGTCGCCTAAATTCTCGCATGACGGCAGCAGCGTAGTGTTTGAAGCGGTCGACAAAAAAGGCTTCAGCGATATCTACATCTTTAATTTATTAACAGACAGACTGACTCGGCTTACAAACGATATTTACGACGACAGAGATCCGGCATTCGGACTGACCGATAACCAGGTAATATTCACTTCCGACAGAACGGCGGGCGAGTACGAAAAAAAATACAATTTATTTTCTTACGATCTAACCAGTCACAGGATAAGTTACATTACATATGTAAATACCGACTGTTCTTCTCCAATAATTTCTCCCGATAAAAAAACTCTTCTATTCACCGCGGGATTCGACGGAGTCAGGAATATTTATTCGATGTCTGTAAACGGCGGTAAATTTTCGGGAACCATTCACAAGATAACAAACTTTATAACAAGCGCGTTTAATCCGGTTTATATCGATTCGGATGAAATAGCATTTTCTGGGTACGAAGGAGCCGCGTTCAACCTTTACAAAACAAAATCAGCTACACTGCCTGATTCTGTATTTCAAGCCGCGATGAATTTCGATTCGGCGTACGGAAGCTGGAAACCGGACGAACTGAAGAAAGGCGCTGAGAAGGAAAAACTAACATATCAAAGGGAGTACAGTCTGGATTACGCGCAGAGCCAGATTTCCACCGATCCTGTGTTCGGCACGATGGGAGGCGCAGTAATATCACTCAGCGATCTGCTCGGCAACGACAATTATTACTTTCTCGTTTACAATACCGCACAGGTGCAGAGCGATATCTTAAAAAGCTTCAACGTGGAGATACAGAGAATTAATCTAGGGCAGAGGGCAAATTACGGTTACGGCGTATTTCATTTCAGCGGAAACCGGTACGACATAACGGAATCGGACGAATATTACTACGAGCGCAGCTTCGGAGGATTTTTTCTTCTGTACTTTCCGCTTTCCAAATTCGCGAGGATAGAATCGGACGTCTCGGTAATTAATTCCGACAAGCAGATCTTCACAGGCGTGCTCGAAAGAAAAGCGCTGCTTGTGAGCAATACGATGTCTTACGTATTCGACAATTCTCTATGGGGGCCTACGGGTCCGCTTGACGGTATCAGAGCGCGTTTGCTTCTGGGGTACACAAGCGATGTTAAGTACAGCAACGTAAATTATTATTCTATTATTGCGGATTACCGGCAGTACTTCAGGTTCAGTTTCAGTTCCGCGCTGGCGTTCCGGGCCGCTCTGTTTTATAATCAGGGGAAAGAAGCCAGGCGTTATTTTATGGGCGGAAGCTGGGATCTCAGAGGCTGGCCGCGCTGGTCGATACGCGGCGAGAAGATGTGGCTTACTTCTGTTGAGCTGAGGTTCCCGCTTATAGATCAGCTTAACATAAAATTCCCGCTTCTTAATCTTGGATTTTACGGCCTGCGCGGAGCGGCGTACTTTGATGCCGGAAGCGCGTGGGATAACAAATACTTTGATACGATCGGCGATGTGGGAGTCGGCGTGCGACTTAATCTATTCGGTGTGCTTGTATTGAGGTAAGATGTTGGCAAGACATTAAGAAATGATCTTTCGACTGTGCAA
>JBJKTB010000443.1:0-4411 GCA_046703345.1 Ignavibacteriaceae bacterium | reverse complement strand
AAAGAGTCTATAAAAAATATTTATTCGGAACAGCTTGCTCAGATTGAATCCGAGGGGCTTTATAAAAAAGAAAGAATAATTACCAGTCCGCAAAGCTCTACAATTGAAGTCAGCGGAGGACAAAAAGTACTTAATATGTGCGCGAATAATTATCTCGGACTTGCGAATCATCCTGAGATAATTAAAGCGGCAAAGGATAGCTATGACAAATGGGGATACGGACTATCTTCAGTAAGATTTATTTGCGGCACTCAGGAAATTCATAAAGAGCTTGAGAAGAAGATAAGCGAATTTCTCGGAACCGAAGATACTATTCTATATACATCATGCTTCGATGCTAACGGCGGATTGTTTGAGACTATTCTTTCCGAGAATGATGCTATTATTAGCGACGAGCTTAACCACGCAAGCATTATCGACGGTGTAAGACTCTGCAAAGCCCAAAGATTTCGTTATAAAAACAGCGATATGAACGATCTGGAAAACACACTAAAAGAAACACAGTCGGCAAGAATTAGATTGATTGCCACAGACGGCGTTTTTTCTATGGACGGTTTTATAGCAAATTTAAAAGAGATTTGCAATTTAGCCGATAAATATAACGCGATGGTAATGGTTGACGATTCACATGCGGTAGGTTTTATGGGAAAGCACGGCAGAGGAACCCACGAGTACAACGATGTAATGGGCAGAGTTGATATAATCACAGGAACTCTCGGCAAAGCACTCGGAGGCGCAAGCGGCGGCTATACTAGCGGAAGGAAAGAAATCATAGATATGCTGAGACAGCGTTCCCGCCCTTATCTGTTTTCGAACACGGTAGCTCCCAGTATCATAGCCGCTTCTTTAAAAGTACTGGATCTGCTGGAATCTTCCACCGGACTGCGCGACAAACTGGAAGACAACACAAAATATTTCAGAGAGCAGATCACTAAAGCCGGATTGAATATTAAGCCCGGCGTTCATCCTATTGTGCCTATAATGATAGGCGATGCGGCTCTGTCGCAGAAAATGGCGGCCAGACTTCTGGAAAAAGGAGTGTATGTTATCGGATTTTTCTACCCGGTAGTTCCCAAAGGCACGGCTAGAATAAGAGTGCAGATATCTGCTGCTCATTCAAAGGAAGATCTGGACTTTGCTGTTAAGATGTTTAAGGAAGTAAAGGAAGAATTCGGCGTTTGAATCTTCACGGAATAAAAAAATTAAACGTCCGCAAATCAATTAACGGGGCTTTCCGCCCCGTTAGTTCTTCAATTCATTTTTTAGCTTTTCCTGCAAGAAGTAACACTCCGGACTATAATACCTGCGGAAGGTCTGTTATACTCTTTCGCGAAGTTTATATTTATTTATTTTGTTATATAATGTAACTCTATCTATTTCCAGAATCTGGGCGCTGCGCGATATATTCCAATTATTTTCGTTAAGAACCTGCAGTATATATCTTTTTTCAACAGCAGAAAGGCTGCGCTTTCCTTCTTCCTGATCTAACTTAACTGAAGAGACAGGGAAAGGAAGGTCTTCAACTTTTATCTCATCGGTTTTTCCCACAACAACAGCTCTTTCTACCGCATTTTCAAGTTCGCGAACGTTTCCCGGGCAGTCGTATCTTATAAGAAAATCGGCGGCCTCTTTAGATATTTCTTTCTGGGTCTTATTCATTACCTGTGAAAATTTCTTCAGGAAATGATGAGAAAGCAGTAAAATATCTTCTCTTCTGTCGCGGAGCGGCGGAACAAAGATCTGGAACACATTAAGCTTGTAAAACAGGTCTTCTCTAAAACGCTTTTCTTGAACGAGTCGATTCAGCGGTTCGTTGGTTGCAATAATCAGCCTGAAGTCGATAGGTATCTCTTCGCTTCCGCCGATCCTTGTAATTTTTCCGGTTTCCAATACACGCAGAATTGCTGCTTGCATTTTCGGTGAGATTGTCCCTATCTCGTCAAGATATAATGTTCCCCCGTTTAACATCTCTAGTTTACCTTTTCTTCCGATCGGAACTCCGGTAGTTTCTCCGGCTTCAATTCCTAACAGCTCCTCTTCCAAAAGCTTCTCGTTTAAGGCGCCGCATTTAATAGCAATGAAAGGGAAATATCTGCGTTTGCTGTTAATATGGATCGCTTTAGCCACCAGTTCTTTGCCTGTGCCGCTTTCTCCCTGAATCGTTACGGTAGTATCCGTATCCGCGACTCCGTGCACGGCTTCATAAACTTTTTTCATCTGGAAGCTTTCGCAAATAAGATTGTGCGGCCTAATTATCTCATCGATGTTTTCTTTCAGCAGTTTGTTCTCTAGTTTCAAAGCTTTCCGCTCCAAAGCTTTTTTTACCAAATGAGCAAGCTCGTCGGGGTCGACGGGTTTAGTTACATAATCGTACGCGCCTTCCTTTAAGGCTGATATTGCGGTGGAGACTGAAGCGAAAGCTGTAATCATTATTATAACCGCATCTTCATCCATTTTTTTTATTCTTGTCAGCAGTTCAAGGCCGCTCATTCCCGGCATTTTCATATCGATAAGGAAGAGATCATATTTTACTAGAGAATATTTGCGGAGAGCCGATTCCCCGTTTTCCGCCATATCCACAATATACCCTTCGCTTTCAAACCAGTGATAAAGCGATTCCCGCACAATTTTTTCGTCATCTACTATTAGTATTTTTTCTCTGCTGTCCATTTTTCAGCTCAAATATTTTTTAAAGTTCAACGGCAGCGTTACTTTAAATGTAGTCCCCGCTTCAGAGGTCTGTTCGACTTCTACAAAACCGTTGTGATAATTAATTATTCCGTAAACAATAGAAAGACCTAATCCCGTTCCTTTGGAAGGCTCTTTTGTTGTAAAAAAAGGCTCAAAGATATGCGGCAGATCCTTCTCGGATATTCCTGACCCGGTGTCCGATATTCTAAGCACCAAGGTATCATTCTCGTTAGCCGTGATAACTTCTACTTTGCCGCCGTACGGCATTGCTTCGAGAGCATTTATCAGAAGCGACATAACAGCCTGCTGAATTTTAGACGGGCTGCAGTATAGCCGCACTTTTTCCGCCTGGTATTTCCTCACAAGCTCAATTTTATTAACCTCCAAATGATGACGGATAACCAGTATACTCCTGTCAACTATTGAAACCAGGCTTTCTTCATAAAACTCATTATCTTCTTTATGCGAAAAGAGAAGAAGATCCTTCACTATTTTTCCGCATCTTGACGACTCGTCCGAAATTAGATTCAGGTAGTCGATCAGTTTTGAGAATTCCCCTTGTTTTCCGTTTTCAATTAATTTCCTTTTGATAAGCTTGCTGTAAGTCAGAATTCCCTCCAGCGGATTATTGAGCTCGTGCGCTACCGTCGCCGAAAGTTTTCCGAGCGAAGCAAGCTTTTCTATTTCTACTACCTGCTGATAGACTTTCTTAAGCTCTTCCGATTTTTGCATAACTTTCTTGTTCAAATCATCCGACCAGTTTTCCAGCTGTCTGCGAGCCTCCTCAAGATTACTGGACATCTCGTTGAAGCGAACTGCCACCTGCCCCAGCTCATCCTGCGAATGAATTGGTATTTTATACGATAAATTTCCTTCACCTATTTCGTCCAATCCTTTAGTTAATTTTTTCAGCGGTTTGTTTACCAAAAATGTGATGAACAATCCGCAGAAGAAAGAAATGACAACAGTTATCAACAGCCCGTTTATAAGAGTGCTGTGGGTATTGCGGGCTATTATCTTGTCCAACTGATCCAGAGAAATCATAACGTCGAGTACGCCGAGCACTTCAGTTTGGGCAGAATGAGCATGACAGCTTCCGCTCGAACAGTCGCTTTCATTTCTAATGGGATTTATTACACCAAGTATTCTCCTGCCGGCAGCATCCCTGTATATTCGCATTTTATTCTCATTCGACAGTTTGACTAAAGGTTTCGAGTTAACGTGACATCCGATGCAGGCTTCCGACGAAGTATTAACTTTTTTAAATATCTCAGTTGAATCTGTCGAAAATATTATTAACCCCTGTTTATTGTAAACCCTGATTCCTCTAACGCCTTTTTCCGTGCCCAGCATTTTCATAATCTGTATGATATCCTCGCGGCGGTTAAGCAGCATGCTGTAGCGCATCGATTTTTTTATAAGATCGCTGATGTTGTATGCGTTCTGGTAATTTATATAGGTCATGTTCGAAGCAAGGCTGTTAATAGTTACATAAGTATATACTCCCAGCATCAGCACTAAGATGAAAGACATTGAAAGAATAAGCTTTGTGCTTATCTTTCTGCTTAATTTTATTTTTTTTAGCGCCATTTTGCAGGGAAATCTAAACTTAAAAATTCTTCATAAATTCGAACACCGGCTACTGAGTCAAATGCGCAGGTCAGTCTTCCGCAGCCTCACCGAGCAGCTTTAAATACTGTTGGCCGCCGATCAGCTGATA
>JBJKTB010000442.1:0-4422 GCA_046703345.1 Ignavibacteriaceae bacterium | reverse complement strand
ATTTAAAGATATTCGCTACGGATATAGATAAAGACGCAATTATGTACGCCAGCGCAGGAATTTACCCGGAGGCGATATCAGTAGATGTGCCTCCTCACCTGTTAGCTAAATATTTTCATCATAAAGAGAACAGATACCAAATAGACAGATCTATCAGGGAGATGGTGGTTTTCGCTCAGCACAACATATTTAAAGATCCGCCGTTTACAGCAATAGATTTTGTATCATGCAGGAACCTGCTTATTTATTTTCAGCCGGTGCTGCAGAACAGGGTTATGGAGCTATTTAATTTTTCGCTGAAGCCGGGAGGGACGCTGCTTCTGGGAACTAGCGAAACAGTGGGCGAGATGGCGGAATCCTTCGAACCGGTTGATAATAAGCATAAAATATACAGATCGAAGGGTAGAAAAACCGGAGGTATTATAGGCAAAGATTTTGCGATAAATCCTCACTTAAGAATACCGCATGCAAAATTCCGCACTAAGCTGGGTATGAGCATAACCAGTCCTCAGGAAGAAGACAGGCTTCTGGAAAGGATTCTTAATTCATTTGTAGGGGATTATGTTCAACTGGCTATAGTAGTAAACGAGCAGCTTGAAATAGTTCACATACTCGGTGACACAACCTCATATTTTTACCTGCCCGCCGGCAAGATAACAAATGACATTACCAAAGTAGCGTTAAAGGAACTAGCAATTCCTTTAGCAACAGGAATACAGAAAGTTTTCAAGGCGCAGAAGGAACTGCAATACACAAATATAAGGCTTATAAAGAAAGAAGAGAACAAGACTATTAATCTTCGCTTCAAGCCCGTATTGATGAAGAAAGGCCAGGACCCGCTTGTAATAGTATTTGTTGAAGAGGCAAGCGTACAGAAAAAGGATGAAAGAAAGAATCCGGAGGATGTTTATGATATAAGTCAGGATGCCGAAGACAGAATACACGATCTGGAGCATGAGCTTCAATTCACGCAGGAGAATCTTCAGGCGACAATAGAAGAGCTTGAGACATCCAACGAAGAACTTCAGGCGACGAACGAGGAGCTTTTAGCAAGCAATGAGGAACTTCAAAGCACTAATGAGGAACTGCAGTCGGTAAACGAAGAACTTCACACCGTAAATACGGAATATCAGAGCAAGATAATAGAGCTTACCGAGCTGAACAACGATTTTGATAATTTGCTTGAGAGCATAAAAATAGGCGCGATATTTTTGGATGATAATCTAGAGATAAGAAAATTCACGACAGGAATGAAGAAGATATTCAGGATAATGAACAATGACATAGGCCGGCCAATAACCCATCTTCTGCACGATATAAAGGATATCGATCCTTTTAACTTGATACGGGAGGTGAATAAAAGCGAAAAAGAAATGAATGTGGAAGTAAACACGACAGACGGAAGCTGGTATATAATGCGTATACTTCCCTATAAAATTGGTACAAGCTCATATTCCGGGATAATAATTACTTTTATAGATATAAGCAATTTAAAGCAGGCGGAGTATTCGCTGTCTCAATCCGAAGGAAAGCTGGAAATCCTGTACAAAGCCGCGCCTGTGGGAGTGGGAGTAATTAATAACATGATTATAGAGGAAGTAAACGAGAATATGTGCCGTATCTTCCAATATAACAAGAAAGAATTAATAGGAAAAACTTCGGAGATACTTTTTTCAAACAATGATGAATTCAATAAAGTTTATAAATTGATGAACAGGCAGATATCAGAGCACGGCTCAGCGACTGTCGAGATAAATATGTTAAGGAAGGACAAAAAGGCTGTGCCAATACTGCTAAGCATGTCGCCAATAGACAAATCCGACGCGGAAAGCCGCCGAGTAATAACTGTATTGGATTTATCTATAAAGATTGAGTCAGTGAACAGGGAGAAGGAACTAGAGCGGCAGTACACATTGTTATATGAAACGATGGCGACAGGTGTAGTATATCAGGACAAAGACGGGAAGATAATTTCGGCAAACAAAGCGGCACAGGAGCTTCTAGGATTAACACTAGATCAGATGACGGGCCGAACTTCCAGCGATCCGAGATGGAGAGCGATTAAGGCCGACGGTTCGGAGTTTAAGGGCGAGGATCATCCCGCGATGGTGGCGCTGCATACGGGAAAACCGTTAACAGGTCAAACCATGGGTGTTTTTAATCCCCAAAAGGATAAAATTACCTGGCTTTACATTAATGCTACTCCATTATTCAAAGACGGAGAGCACAAGCCGTATCAGGTTTATACTACATTTGATGATTTAACAAAAAGCATTGAAGACGAAAGAAAAATACTTACAATTCAAAAGCAGATGGAGAAGGCGCTAGAAATATCGGAAACCGCCTGGTGGATATACGACGCCGAGCGCGGCACAGTTGAAGTGAGCGAATTAAAAGCGCGGCTGATCGGCTATGATCTTTCTGAAGTGGGAAGTGATATAGAGTTCTGGACTTCCAGAATACATAAAGATGATTATGCTAAAACGATGAACGAAATGCGCAAGTGTCTTGAAGGCCGAAAAGCTGAATACAGAGCCGAATATAGAATAAAGACTAAAGCAAACCGTTGGAAGCGTTTAAAAGATACCGGCAAGGTAGTGGAATACGACGCAAATAAGAGGCCATTAAAACTAATAGGCACAGTAAGTGAAGTAAAAAGCAAAAAGATAAGAGGTAATAATTAATAAATAATAATAAGGCTGTGAGTTATGGGGAAGAACGAAGAATATCTGGACGAACTGAGAAAAAAAGCGGCAGATAAAATTGAAAAAATGGGGTGGTCGGTTGAAAATAAGTTCGATAAAAACAGTGATGAAGCCGAGCAGGAGCGTCAAGTATATCAGATAGAGCTGGAGATTCAGAATGACGAGCTTAAAAGCGCTCGCAATCAGCTAGAACAGTCATTCCGCGAATTTTACAACTTGTTTTATAGTGCTCCGGTAGGCTACCTGGTACTGGATCAGTATGGAATGATACAGAAAGTGAACAACGCCTTCTGCGTAATGACGGGTACGAGTCATGATAAAGCGCTGGGGAAGTCATTTTTCAATCTTCTTTATAAAGAAGAAAAAGAGATATTTATCGGCAGGTTCAAGGCATTTTACAAAGATCCCTCGAACAAAACAATAGAGACTAAACTAACCGGCGCAGAAGGTAATGTTATTTACGTTAAAATCGAAGGCAATCTGCTAAATTCGGTGATAGATCATTCGGCTGATAAAAACTCTCCTTATTTGCTGATAACCACTTCGAACATTACAGAAATTAAGGTAATACAGAACAAATTATCGGAAGAAGAGAAGAAATTAAAAGAGGTTATCAGATCGAAAGACAAGTACTTCTCTATTCTTGCTCACGATCTCAGAAGTCCGTTAACCGGATTGTTAAACGCTCTTGAGATACTTACGGAAGACAGCAACGATGATAAACCGATAGATTCTTCGCTGCTTCATTTAGTATTCCGGTCGTCTAAAAGACTATACCGGCTGATAGACAATCTATTAATCTGGTCGCGTACTCAACTGGGGATAATTAAATTCAAACCCCAAGAATTTGACGCCAATATAGAAATAAAAAACATTGTTGATTTGTACTTAACTTCAATAACCGAAAAAGGTATAATTCTGAACAATGAAGTAAAAGACAGCTTTACGATAAACTATGATAAAGATATATTCAACCTCATTATAAGGAATCTGCTGTCGAATGCCATAAAGTTCACCAATCAAGGGGGAAGCATTAATATAACGCATATTTTCACGCAAGATGGCGCACACGAGTTTAAAGTAGCTGATACCGGAGTGGGAATGAGCGAAGAGCAGCTGGACGATTTATTTACGCTGGAAAAAATAAAATCTACCGCGGGAACTAACAAAGAGACAGGCAGCGGCCTGGGGCTGATACTATGCAAAGAATTCGCTGAAAGGCATAACGGCTCACTAAGTGTATCAAGCAAATTGGGAGAAGGAACCGAAGTTACTTGGCACATGACAGGTAAACATTAAATAACAGAAGTTACGTAAGAAGAATCATGTACGAAATTACATCAGATTAATAAAAATTAAAACGTAACCGCCAGAGTAGACGACCATTCAGACTCATCTTTAACTACTGCGGTGAAAAAGATACGTTTTTGATAATTATTCATCAATTGTGCTTGAAAGGAATCGAGGAGTATTCTGAACTCGAGACTAGAATTATTTTCTGTATAAACGGCAGGGGAACAGCCATTTATCAATGTCAATTTTGCTGATAAAGCGGAAACATCATTCTGTAGAGCGGCGACCCAATGAGTGTTGGCAATTGAATTATCGTCTCCGGAAGAACTAAAATTTCCGGAACTTAGGCTAAAAGAAAAAGCTTGGCCGTCAAACTTAAAGTTTTGCATAACCGTGCCAAAGCCGGGAGGAGTAATAAGATTCT
>JBJKTB010000441.1:0-7347 GCA_046703345.1 Ignavibacteriaceae bacterium | reverse complement strand
TTAAATATCTGGCTGACGTAAAAAATTTCATGAATCCGTTTGTATAAGGAACGGGACCGCTTAGGCTTCCCTGAATATTGTGAGTTCTGAGCGGATTGAATCCCCCCATGTACTGAAATAAATTTGTCCGCGACGTGGCGTAATCGCCGGAGTATAAAGATAAGCTTCCGCTGTAATGGTCTTCAGGAATTTTTGTAATTTGATTTACTACTCCCGACATAGCCTGGCCGTATTCCGCGTTGAAAGTTCCGGTTATTACCTGGAGTTCCTGAATGCTGTTTGTCGATGCTTCCATAGTCGCCTCGCCGGAATAAACATCATTTACCGATACTCCGTCTATCAAATATTTTACCTCGCCCAATCGGCCGCCTCTGAAATGTCCGTCTACTACTCCCGCCTGTAAATTTACTACTGACTGCACATCTTCCACAGGCAGCATCGATATACTGCTGCCGCTTATGCTCGATTGAGTCGAAGTTAAATCTTTCTGCACAAGAGGCTTCTGCGCCGTAACAACCACGCTGTTAATCTGTACCGCCTGCTCGCCCAATTCAAAATTTAGACGCGTGGTCTGATCAACCGAAACTCTTACGTTTTTAATTATTACCGGCGCGTAGCCTATGATTGATGCTTTTAATTCGTATACGCCCGGAGGTATGTTGATTATAAAATAATTTCCGTCTACGTCAGTCGCCGCTCCCATCGACGTTCCCGGTATGATAACATTCACGCCTATTAATGGTTCTTTTGTTTTGGCATCTAAAACCTTTCCGGCAATTTTACCGGTTGTGCCGCCGAAAACTTCAATCGTCATCGCGGCGGCGAATAAAAGGCAGAGAAGCAATTTTTTAGAATCATTGTAAAATATGTTCATATGCATTGCCCTTGCTTGTCGATATTATTTTAGCAAGAGGTTCGTCCTGATAAAACGTAACCTTCGATATAATTATAATAAGAAGGGGCGTTATGTTTCAAACGCCCCGTTAATTTGAAATTACTTCAGAAGTACCATTTTCTTTGTCGCGATATAGTTTCCGGCAACCACTCTGTAAATGTAAGCGCCGCTGGCAACTTTTTCGCCGTAGTTGTTATCGCCGTTCCAAACAATCTGATGATTGCCTGGTGTTTGGTAATTATCTACAAGCGTTTTTACTTCTCTTCCGAGCATATCATAAATCACTACTTTTACATTCGACGCTTTCGGCAGCGCGTATGAAATTAAAGTAGTAGGGTTAAACGGATTGGGATAATTCTGATATACCTCAAATTTGTTCGGAATTAATTGATTCAGATTCTTTACGTCGGTAACTGCGATCTTCTGAATTGTAAGATCATCAAAATATACAGTGCCGGTAAACGTAGAGTATATATGAATCCTTGTTTCCATTCCTATCGTTGCTGGATTGTCGGGTACTTGGAAATCCACATGGAACTGAGTCCATCCGAATGAAGTAACACTCGGCAATGCGAATACAGAATCCGGACCTGTACCGTCGAAACCGTCGTTATTTCCTAGCTTCGTGAAGAACTGAGGCGTAATGCCTACTCCCCATGTGCCCGGATGCGCTGCGGCTGAATCAGGTAGCAGGTTATCGGCCTTAATCCAAACGCTTACGCGAACGAAATCGCCGGGATTAATTGTTGAATCTATATCTGTAAAAGGCATTCTGTGCGTGCTTATGAATCCGTCACGCGAATCTCTTCCGACTGGCATATCAAATTTCAACGAATGCGTACCGCTGTGCGCGGCCTCAGTTGTAACCAGCGTATTTTCAAATCCGGCGCTTAACTGACCGTCGTTCCCGCCCACTGGTGGCATCCAGTAATACCATCCTGTCGGTACGCCGACCTGAGTATTCCAGTCCTGCCCAGCCCAGTTGTTGTCTCTGCCGAGGAAGATGAAATTGTCTGCCCATACTGTGCCCGTAGCGTTCGGCCCGGCTACAAAACTGATTATCATTTTCCAGGCGGCTTTAGGCAGAGAAACCTGTCCTACAGCCGTAGTATCGGCAATCCATCCGTTGCTGGTTGCCTGGCTTTGATCGATAGGTAATTTCACCGATCCTATCAGCGCGCCGGCGCTGTCGTAAAATGTATATGCAATGTACCATTTCTGATCGTCCGAAGTTGGATTTGTATTTACATTCTGCGTTTTAACCCAGGCTCCGAAAAGAAGATCAACGTTTGCCGGAACATTCGGCGACCAGATATCGCACATATTCTTTGATACCCATGCGGCTGAATCCGGTGAATCAACTTTTTGGATTTCAAGTGAATGCCCCATCGATAAGAATTGATCTGTTGCCCAAGTTAAATTTGCGCCTCCGGGCTGATTGCCTTTGTACCAGAATGCCGGAGCCGTACCTTCAAATCCGCCGATTTGCGCCTGTGTGTATGAAGATATGTCGGTGATATTTACATCGTCAAAATAAACCGTGCCTACGAATGTTGAATAAATATGGATTCTAAGTTCCATACCGATTGTTGCCGGATTGTCTGGCACCTGTACATCTACCGAATATTGAGTCCAATCGAATGATGTACTGTTGGGAAGCGTGAACTGATAATCGTTGCCTGTTCCGTCAAAACCCGCATTATTGCCGAGTTTTGTGAAGAATTGCGGCGTGAGTCCTACTGCCCATGTTGAGGGATGAGCCGCTGCGGAATCGGGCGAAAGGTTGCTGCCTTTGATCCATACACTTAAGCGGATGATATCACCCGGCTTAATATTGGGATCTATTGCGCTGAATGGAAGTCTGTGAGTGCTTATAAAACCGTCACGCGAATCTCTGCCGGCGGGCATTACGAATTTTAACGAATGTGTGCCGCTGTGAGCTGCTTCGGTAGTAACCACGGTATTTTCAAATCCGGCGCTAAGCTGTCCGTCGTTGCCGCCAATCGGAGGCATCCAGTAGTACCATCCGGTAGGAACACCGAGCTGCGTGTTCCAGTCTTGCCCGGCCCAAGCGCCGTTTCGTCCTATAAAGATAAAATTATCCGCCCACACCGTACCGGTGGCGTTCTTGCCGCCTACAAAGCTGATGATTAATTTCCACGCGTCTCTCGGAAGCGATACCTGTCCGACTGCTGTGGTATCTGCCATCCATCCGCTGCTTGATGCTACAGATTGATCTACCGGAAGCTTAATAGTACCTATCAATGCGCCGGCGCTGTCGTAAAATGAGTATGCAACGTACCATCGCTGGTCCTCAGAAGTCGGATTTGTATTGACATTCTGAGTCTTTATCCACGCACCGAATAACAAATCTACGTTTGCTGGAATTGTCGGTGACCAGATATCGCACATGTTATCTGAAACCCAGGAGGCGGAATCAGAAGTTGCGCTTTTCTGTATTTCTATTGAATGGCCCATAGAAACATATTGATCGGTAGCCCATGTAAGTGTTGCTCCCGCAGGCTGGCTGCCCATGTTCCAAAAAGACGGCAGGCTGCCTTCAAAACTTGAGATTTGATTGAAAGTATAGTTGGTTTGAGCCTGAGAATTTGAATGGAAGAACAGCAGGCTTCCAAAGAGGACGGCTACAAGAAAGTACAAATTATGTCTGGTTTTTATCATAGCGAACTCCTTTTAGTTTGGTGTTATTTGATATTTAATTACGGAATAGTCTCTCGGATTGTTTAGTATATTTTTTATCTGTCCGAGCGGTAAGTATACCGTGTTAAAAAGTTCCGCTCTGACGCTTTGTGTAACAAGAAGCTCTACTGCTCTGGAAAAAGTGAATGGGTTCAATAATGAACCGCCGATACTCAGTTCTTTCAGGAAGAATTCCTGAAGGTTGATGCTCATTATTTCATCTTTCCCTGAAAGGCCGAAAATTATTACTCTTCCTCCGCGCCTCGGAAGCCTTACGGCTAATTCCGCCGCGTCGCTGCGGCCTACGCATTCTATCACCGCATCAGGCCCGCCGTTTGTTACGTCATTTAAATCTTTCCGCATTGACGGAGAATTCGGGTCGAACACGTATTCGGCTCCCAGCTCAATCGCTTTTTTTCTTTTCTGTTCTATTGGTTCGAGAAGGATAATCTTCGATGCGCCGGCTATCTTAACTAATTGAAGCATCAGCAGCCCTATTGTGCCTCCGCCTAGTATTACAACGCTTTCTCCGTGTTTGATCGCGGCTTTGTCTATTCCCCTTACACAGCACGATAACGGCTCTGCGTAAGCGGCGTGACTTAAAGGATAATCTTTCGGGAGAAGGTATGCCTGAGACGCCGGGACTAGTGAGTACTCGGCGAAGCCGCCGTCTAAACTGACTCCAAGTGCTTTAAGATTTGCGCAGAAATTTATTTGCCCCCTCCTGCAGTATTCGCATCTGCCGCAGTAAATGTTCGGATCAATCGCAACATGATCTCCTATCTGAAGATCTCCTGCGACTCTGCCTTTATCGGCTACTACACCTACGAATTCATGCCCGGGAATTACCGGCGGCTTTGAGTAAGATTCCCCGTTATAAATATGGAAATCGGTACCGCATAATCCGCAGTATTCAACTTTAATAAGAAGTTCGCCGTCATCTGGCTTTCTTTGAGGATAATCTTTTATAACTAGCCTTCCGGCTCCTTGAAAAACGGCTGCTTGCATATTGCCTTTTTAGTAAAAATAGTTTATAAGCTTTTTGTTGATCTTCTGATTACTAATTCTACAGGAACGAATTTTTTAAGTGTTCCGTTGCTTCCGGACTTGATAATATTTGATATAAGCCTGACGGCTTCTGATCCGAGCTCTGTCTTGTGAACCCGTACAGTACTCAACGCCGGTTCGAATCCGTTCTCCGGTATAACATCATCAAATCCTATTACCGAAATTTCTTCGGGTATTTTTCGATTTTTATCTTTTAAATATTTAATTGCCCCCACTGCCATCGCGTCGTTGCACGCGAAGATAGCGGTTATGTTGTTTTTCTTCGAAAATAATTTTTCTGCCGCCTTATACCCGTTTGTCTGTCCGGGATAATTTTCGGAAATTTCAATAAGCCCCGCGGTCACCGGTATGCCTGACTTTTCTAGCGAGTTTTTGTAGCCGTTAAATCGCTCTTTAATACTTGGATGCTCAATATCTCCGCCTATGAACGCTATTTTTTTATGTCCAAGGTCTATCAAATGCTTCGTTGCAAGCATCCCTCCCATGAAATTATCAACCTGAACTACGGGAAATTTACCCTCCCTTGGAAGTTAATCACCAAAGATTACTGGCAGATTTATTCCGCTTAGCTTTTCAATTAAAGCGTTGGGAACTTTTCCTGCGATGATTATTCCGTCTATGTTTTTTTCTAAAACAAATCCCGGCAATTTGCTGCTTCCGCTAAAATCCGAATCGACTGTTGTTAATAATACGTAAAGGTCGTTTTCCCTTGCTTCGAATTCTGCTCCGATAAAAATGTGCGTATAAAATGGTTCTGTTCTGAGGAAATGATCATTGGTTAGTATGAATCCGATATTGCCGGTTTTTCTTGAGACAAGCCCTCTGGCTGAGCGCGATGGATGATAGTTTAGTTTTGCCACTGCATCCATCACTTTACGTTTTGTCTCGGCTGATATCCGCTTGTTATCGTGCATCGCCAGAGAAACTGTCGCTATTGAAACATCGGCCATCTTTGCCACGTCTTTTATTGTCGGATTTGCCATAGATAAGTTAAACGTTTAACTGAATGTAATATATCTGATTAATTTCCATTTGTCAAGTCTGCTTTTAATCAGCTAATGATAATAGCGGCTCACACATTAGCATAAGTATCACTTAATACTTTTTCTTTTAATATGTTATGCCTTTTATTACAACTGTCCATAAATTTTATTCTAAATCACAATTATTAAGTTTGACAAATAAAATATCGGCCTTTACAGCGGATGTTTTTATAGTGATTTAGATGACGATAATTTTTTTGATAAAAAATAATTCATGCATTTTTATTTTTTTCTGTTATATTAATTCCGTTTTTTCCAGGAATTATTATTGTGTTGCATTTTTTAATTACTGATCTGTTTTATTTAGTCAGCTGCCGGCAATTCTTTTGGAATTCTACACCCTATGACTTCATCAACTTATTTCTGCGCTTTAAGAATATAAATTTTGAATTTATTTTATCTTTTTCTTAACCATTATCAGGGTTACCAAATGAAAACTTCTTACTCACTCTTCATCGCTGTCTTGTTCTTTTCATTGTTTACTGCCGCTGCTTTCCCTCAGCAGAATGAATCGTACGATCCTCATCAGACTTTTAATCCCCTCTTCGATTCGGCTCCTGGTACTTATTACAGAAGCGGAAGCGGCGCCCCTGGACCCGGCTATTGGCAGAACAGGTCAGATTATGTTATTAACGTAACTTTGGATGACAAGAATAATTCAGTTAAAGGAACTGTCCAGATAAATTATAAAAATATCAGCCCCGACCCTCTGTCTTTCGTATGGCTGCAGCTGGACCAGAATAGATTTAGTGACAGTTCGAGGACGGCTAAGTTCTATCCTCCTAATTTAAACGGCAGCTCTTTTAACGGCGGCTATAATATTTCTTCCGTGAAGATTGAATTGAACGGTAAAACTGAGAATGCCGATTATATAATCTCAGATACCCGCATGCAGATTCGACTTCCTGCCGCTCTCAAGCCTAAGGGCGGTGTATTGAAGATCTTTATAGCTTACTCATTTACCGTGCCTCCTACAGGTTTAGGTAGATGCGGATGGATGGATTCAAAGAACGGTAAAATATTTGATATAGCTCAATGGTATCCCAGAATGGAAGTATATGACGATCTTATAGGATGGAATACTCTGCCTTTCCTTGGCGCAGGAGAATTTTACCTGGATTACGGTAACTTCGATTATAAAATTACAGTGCCCTGGTATATGATTGTTGCCGGCTCCGGCAAACTTTTAAATCCCGGTCAGGTTCTTACTAAAGAAGAGATAAAAAATCTGGCTGAAGCAGGAAAAAGCAATAAGACTGTCTTTATAAGATCAGCTTCCGAAGTGGGTAAAGCTAACACTCGCCCCGTAAATAAAGGCACTCTGACCTGGCATTTCAGAATGGACAACTCGCGCGACGTATCATGGGCCGCATCTAAAGCTTTTATCTGGGACGCCGCAAAAGTAAATCTTCCCGGCGGAAAGACTTGCCTCGCTATGTCTGTTTACCCTGAAGAAAGCGCCGGCGACAGCGCCTGGGGAAGATCTACCGAATATCTTAAGAACGCTATCGAAATATTTTCCAAACATTGGTTCGTTTACCCTTATCCCAACGCAGTTAACGTTGGAGGTCCCGTGGGCGGCATGGAATATCCCGGTATTATTTTCTGCAGCTGGCGCGCTAAGACTAAAAATCTCTGGAT
>JBJKTB010000440.1:0-9204 GCA_046703345.1 Ignavibacteriaceae bacterium | reverse complement strand
TCTTACAGCCAGAATGTGTTTTCATTTCAGTTCGCCGCTCTTCACTACTCGTCTCCGGAGGCTAACCAGTACGCATACATGATGGAAGGCTTCGATAAAAAATGGATCTATTCGGGAACCAGGCGTTTTGTTACCTACACAAATCTTGATCCCGGCAAATATGTTTTCAGAGTGATCGGCTCAAACAACGACGGAGTATGGAATTATAAAGGCGCTTCCGTTGCAATTATAATAAAGCCTCCGTTCTGGCGTACATGGTGGTTCATAGGAATCTTCGGAATGACCGTCCTTCTTATCATTACATCTATTATTTATTTTCAGATCAGACACCTTCTGGCTATAGAAAGGCTAAGGCTTAAAATTGCCGCTGATCTTCATGACGATATTGGTACTAGGCTTACGGAAATCTCCATGCTCAGCGATATGGTTTACCATGTTGAGCCTTCCGATTCGAATTCATATAAAGAAGCTGTCAGAAACATTGGAGGAATCGCCAGATCGCTTATTGAAAATATGAGCGATATAGTATGGCTTATAAATCCTAAAAGAGATTCTTTGTACGAACTTTTTCTCAAATTAAAAGATAATTATGAAGAACTGCTGTCGCACCGGCAAATATATTTATATATTAATAATTTGAATTTTCTTGAGAAGATAAGACTGCCGATGGAATACAGGAAAAATGTTTATCTTATTTTCAAGGAAGCTATGAATAATTCTATTAAGCACAGCGGCTGTTCCGAAATTTCTATAAATACGGAGATATCCGGCAGCGTCCTTAACATAACCATGTATGACAACGGCAAAGGATTCGATCTGGGAAAAGAAAGCAGCGGCAACGGTCTCGGTAATATGAGTTCCCGCGCCGAGGCGGTGGGCGGCAAGCTTCGAGTTCAGAGCAAACAGGGTGAAGGTACAATGATTAAATTTACAGGTAAGATTTAACCGTTTCCTCTACTGGTGCCGGTGTACAATTGAAAAGGGATTTAGTTTTAGATGATCAACGTAGTAATAGTCGAAGATAATAAAATAATAAATGATTCTCTGTGCAACCTTTTAAGGAGAGCGGAGGGATTTGAATGCATAGGCGCATATCTGGATTGCGAAAGCATGCTTAAAGAAATCGAACGTCTTGAGCCGGATATTCTTCTTATGGATATTAAACTTCCGGGCATGTCCGGCATCGAGGGAGTTAGACTAGTCAAGGAAATAAAACCTGATTTGAATATTCTGATGCTTACGGTTCACGAAGAGAATGATTTGATCTTCGATGCTCTCTGCGCCGGAGCCTGCGGCTATCTTGTTAAGAAAACTCATCCGGAAAGACTCCTGGACGCTATACAGGAGGCCTACGAAGGCGGCGCGCCGATGAGTTCTCATATTGCGAGAAAAGTTACTAACTTTTTTCAAACCAGCCGCAAACTTGCTTCCGATTCAACTCTTCTCACAGATAGAGAGCAGGAAATCTTAAAAGAGCTGATTACAGGAAAAACATATTATGCAATAGCGGTTTCGCTTAACATTAGCAAAGACACCGTACGTTTCCATATTAAAAAGATCTATAAAAAGCTGCACGTTCATTCTCAGGCCGAAGCGGTTGCCGAAGCAATTAAAAAGGGATACGTATAAAACCTGCTTTATCGAGATCCGACATAGAAGGTAGTATGTTTAATATAAGAATTTCGGCTATTTGGCAGAGCTTATGAAATATCGAATACCCGGATTATTAAAAATAATTCGAATTTGTTAAAAGCAAAAAACCCCGAAAACATTTCATTTTCGGGGTTTTAGAGCTGGCGGACGGATTTGAACCGCCGACCGGCTGATTACAAATCAGCTGCTCTACCAGCTGAGCTACGCCAGCATTTTAGAGTACCAAAACTAATACAAAATTTTATTCTATGCAAGATTCTTTTCCCCTAATTATCCGTATATATAAAATTTTTTTTTAGATCTTCTCTTCTTCCTCTGCAAATTCCCCTTCCTTTGAGTAAACTCTGAATTGCACCATTTTCTGCCTTATCTTTTTTATCAATTCGAATACCAATTCCTCGAATTCATATACCTCTCCCGGATTCATTATCTTGCCGGTTTTATCCGCCACAAATCCGGCTACCGTATTGTACTCCTCCGATTCCGGCAGCTTTATGCTGAATGTATCGTTAAAATCGTCTATTGTCATGGAGCCCAGTACATAATATTTTCCGTCGGGCAGCCTGCTGTAATCTTTAACTTCCGCTTTTGTGTTGTCCCAAATATTTCCGACTATCTCTTCAAGTATATCTTCTATTGTAATTACACCTTCTGTACCGCCGTACTCATCCATTACTATCGCAAGTCGTTCGCCGCGCTTCTGCATTTCTTTCAATATCTCAGAAATCAGCTTCGTCTCTGGAATAAAATATGCCGGCCGGATAAGACTCTTTAAGTTAATTGGCTTTCTCTCAATGTAAGTCCGCATGAAGTCCTTTGTGTGAAGCACGCCTATTATGTTATCCATCGAGTCTTTATATACGGGTATCAGCGAATAACCGGTCTTCATTATTTCGTTGGCTATATCTTCTAAACTTTCCACGTATTCAACTGCTACCATTTCGGTGCGCGGCACCATAACCTCGTTTGCCCTGAGATCGTTAAATTCAAAGATGTTTTCGATTATCTCGTGCTCGGTTTCGTCGATTGCTCCGCTCTTCACTCCTTCAGAGATGATAATCCTTATCTCGTCTTCGGAAAACCTGGTCTGTGAAAAATCTGTCTTTTCCTTCAGCGGTTTTATAAGAAAATTGCTGACGCCCGAAACGGCTCTTACTGGATATCTGAACACGTGCCCGAGCAGAATCATAATCCATACGGCCGATTTGCCTATCCGCTCGGAATATTTAAATCCGATCGCCTTGGGCAGCAGAATACCGAATATAAGGGTAAAAATAGCGCTGATTATTAACGCCGCAGCAAAAGAAATTGCTAACGAGTAGTCTTTAATTATTCCGCTTCCTGAAGTATTCAAAACAGGCTCCAGGTATTCTCTTGCGGAAATTAATGATGTCATTGCAGCCGAAAAAAGCGACAATGTTGTTATGAATTGTACTGTCCCGAAAAAAGTGTCCGGCTCCTTCTGAATCGACTCAAATGCCGAAGCTGATTTATCTTTTTTCTCCTTTAGTTCTTCAATTTTATTGGATCCGAAAGATGCGACTGCAATCTCAACCGCGGAGAAGAATCCCGCCAGAAATATTAGAAGAATAAAAACTATTATTGCGGTAAACATTTATCTGGTAAAAATTATAACTTCACAAAAAGAAAATTCGTTTTTTACACTTTAAAGATAATGAATATAAGTCTGAATAACTTAAATTTGCATTAGTTAATTTGTAATTTGGCAATAACGTTTATAATAAGCGGACTATTATTAGATGATACCTACAAAAATTAAAATTTTAGAAAAAAACAGCTTGTTTATCAAATGGGACGACAACTCCGAAACTTTACTAAATTTGAAATATTTAAGAGACGAATGCCCTTGCGCCGGCTGCAAAGGTGAAACTATTCTACTTAAAACTTACAGACCGGCTAATACTAACGATATTAAGCCTGAAGGCTATCTGATAAAGGACATCCAGCCGGTCGGTAATTACGGTATTCAGATTACATGGAAAGACGGACATAATACCGGTATTTATAATTGGGAATACATTAAAAAGATAGACAAGGAAAAAGATAATCCGGCCGGCCAGGATTATGAAAAACTTATCTAACTATGACCAAGAACGAATTAAAATATTATTCATCGCTTTTAAAAAAGAAATTCAGAGACTCTGAAGGCAAATTCCTTGTTGAAGGCAGAAAGATAGTCCAAGAAGGCCTTGGAAGTAATTTTATCTGCGAAAGAATATTCGTTAATCATGACTTTAATTCAGAGCAGCAGGAATTTCTTCGTTCCCTCCCTCTTAACAATATTCAGATAGATATACTTAAAAGCCAGGAATTCTCAAAGCTTACCGATACAGGTAATCCTCAGGGAATCGCAGCTGTATTTCTTAAACCTAAAATCAACAGAGAAGTTGCCGCTGCTGTCGATTCGAATTTTTTGGTTGCGCTGGAAAATATTTCGGATCCCGGCAATCTCGGTACTATTATACGTAGCTGCGACTGGTTCGGCGTAAGTGAACTCATACTCAGCAAAGGATGCGCCGATCTGTTCAGTCCCAAAACAATAAGATCTTGCATGGGCTCACTGTTTCATTTAAAGATCTTTGAAGATAAAGATCTTCAATCTGAATTAATTGATCTTAAACGGACGGGATTTAATATTCTTTGCGCAGATCTGGAGGGTAAGAATATCAACGCCTTTGAGCCTCCAGAAAAATTTGTTGTGATATTCGCTAACGAAGCCGGCGGACCTTCTCAAGCTATCCTAAATATCTCCGATGATAAGATATCCGTGCCCAGAAAAGGGTCAGCCGAATCTCTTAACGTTGCCGGCGCCGCTGCGGTTATTCTTAACTGTTTAACCTCAATTTAACCGGATCACAAAAAATCGTCTTTTTCTTAAAAATTAACTTGATAATAAGAAAAAATTAAAGTTAATTTAGGGAGCCGGTTATTACTACCCCCTTTTCTCCGGCTCAATTCTCGGAAATCTCTTATTAAGAGGTTTTGTGAGACATTTCTAACACGAAGAGTTTTTACTCTTCCGGCTGTTTTGCTTAATCATGTGATGTAGTGTGCGCTTATATCGGTTTTTTCCGTTCGCCGCATTTCTATCTTCAAAAAAAAATGAAACGTATTTATTATCCCTTACATTAAGGAGTTCAGCATGGAAATATCTAAAATTGCTTTTCTTGAAACTTATACCCTCGATGGCAATGAGGGTATCATGGGAGCAATTCTCGTCACCGATGCGGATACTAAGCCGGTTGAGTTCAGAGTTACCGCCCCGATTAAACCCACAAATTTTCAGAAGACTCTCTACGGCGACGTGCTGATGGAGCATATTCTGGTTGAGCTTGTGGCCGTTCCTCTATTGGGTGCGGTAAGCCAGGAGATAGACCTTATCCTCGTACGCGATCCTCTGTTCCTCGGTTCCAACAATAAACAGGGCGTCCGCGTGGTTAGAATCTTCAACTCAGCTGAAAGCCCCGCTAAAGAAGGCGCTAAAGCAGAGGAACTTAAACCGCCCGCCGGCGAAAACCTGAAGTTGAAGATAGAGACACTCAAAAAGATGGAAATGGAATTGCCGGAAATCCGCGATAAACTTAATCCCGTTTCCGAAAACCGAAATCTGCTTGAGCCTTTCGAAAGACTTAAAACCGCCTGCGAACAAGTTCACCTTCAGAAAACCGGCGAGTAATGTCAATATATAATTGGGTGAGAGAAAAGGCTGCTACTTCTATCTCGTCGATAGAACTGACAGACGACTTCTCGTGGAATAAATGGCTAAGAGCTTCACCCACAGAGTTCAGAGCGATTGAACCGCTGTTCAGCCTTTCGTGGGATACGGATGATATCGTGCTTACTATCGATATCCCGGCTAGCTCAGGCTATGCCTCTAGGTTCGGTAAAACGAAGCTCTTTAAATCGTCATCCAAAATGCTCATCCTTAAGTCCAAGACTAATCCTGTTTTTTTCGGGATTGGATCTTCACGGGTTATTAGCGTGCCCTTTGGCTTTCGTAACGGTCACATCAATTATTATTATGCTCGACTTTTGTTTGAGGGTAATGATTTCAATCTAAAGATTAAAAATAATGACGGCAGGGAAATTACAAAAACTCTCTCGCCCTCGGTACGGCAGATCAATATACCTTTCGGCGAAATTAATAATTTGAAGAACTTTGATAAGTTCCGCTTCTTTCCGCTTCAGAAATTAAAAAATTTAGAATTTGAATTTTCGTCTTCTGTTAAAAGTATTGACTTTTTTCTTAACTCAACTACTAAACGAATTGAGTTTGCGTCCGCACCGGTCGAAATAAAAGAAATTATTTCGGACAAAATAGAAACGCCTACCTACGATATCAATTACTCAATCAACGCACCGGCAGTTGTAGACTATGTATCCAGGATGATTCCTCAGATATATAATATTGATATTCTTAATTCTCTGGAAAGTTTAACTTCCGGCGGCGGTGAATTCCTTGTGAAGATGGATCTGCTTGACAAGACGCCTTCTATTGCAAATGAAGTCTATCTTCAAACTATAGATTCATCAGCCGTCAAGGGCTATTTGCCTGAATTAAAAAACAAACCGGCTGTCTCTGAGAAAAAAGACTTTGCGCTAACAGGCAAGGATCGTCCCAAAACAAAGAACATCAATCTGCCTGATTTAAAAAACGGAAATGGATTCCTTCTTTCTCTCGAATACTACGGTTCATCCTCTGCCCCTAAATCATCAGGCAAAGCCGGCAGTATCGGTGAAGACATAAACAAACTGCTTCAGCCAGAAATTACTCTGAGTCCCGAAGAAGAAAAAGAACTTTTTAAAGGCCTGCTTGCTTACCAGCTCGAAGGCGCGAAATTCTTGGCTGATAAACCTTCAGCCGTTTTAGCCGGCGAACTTGTGGTCGACAATATTATCCAGGCGGCAGCGGCGTTAAAACTTCTCTTCAGAACAAGAGAAATAAAATCAGCTTTGGTCTTAACAGAAGATTTTAATTCCGGCTGCAGACAACTTAACTCTGAAACTGGAAGCAGATGCGGCTGGGACGACCGGCTAAATATTTTAGATGAAGGAATTTCAAGGAATATTATTAACTCGGAGACGAGTGATCCTGTTGTAGAAATAAAAAAAGAATCGCAGATAACGGTTGTTACTTTCGAAATTTTCTTTGAAGTTTTGCTCGATAAGATAATAAACGCAAAGAAGCCGCTGATGTTCGATTGCATCATATTCGACTCGCCTGAAAACTTTTCTTTATATAGAAAAGATATCGGCAGATTTGCCGCATTCCAGAAACCCAAATATCTATGGGCGCTTACAAATAATTCCGGCGCACTGATAGAATCAAAAATTTTTCCGGATGAGCTCGCAAATAATATTTTAAACCGGAATATGGATTCAGTCAGGCATGAGCTGCCGTCGTTCGTTGAGGAGGAATTTTGGATTGATCTGGACAAAGATCAAACAAAGGAATACGAACAGTCGCTGTTTTACGCGCAGAACCAGATTCTCGATGTCTTTCAGACTGGCAATCCCTATCGCCTTCAGGCTAAGGTTTTTATGTCGCTTCATCAGTTGAAGCAGCTTTGTAATTTTTATACTGAGAAGCAGACTAGCGGGAAATCGGAATTGCTGCTCCGCCATCTTAAGGCGGTAAAATCATACGGCAGGAAAGCCGTTGTGTTTTCCCAATACGATAAAGCCGGCACTCAAAAACTGATTGAACTGTTTAAGAAACACGAAATAGGCTGTGTTTCTTTCCTTCCTAATATGCAGCCCGGTGAAAGGGAAAATGCGTTAACGAAATTTTCCAAGGACGAATCGGTTACTGTTCTTCTGGCCGGACAGCAGGCTGCTGCACAAAAAGCCCGGCTGCCGGAAGCTGATTATATTATCCATTTCGATCAGTGGTGGGTGCCAGTAACTAAGTGGCATCTTAACGAAAAAATAATATCGCCGGAAAGCCGCGGAACAGGCGTAATAAGTTACTTCACTAAAAACACAATCGATCAAAAGTTAAAACAGATCCTCTATCAGAAGGGGTTGCTTGAAAGACACATTGTCGACTGTATAGGCGCCGAAACGTTTTCCAAATTAATAACGGAAGACGAATGGATGGATATATTTAATCTTCCTCAAATGGAAGGTCCGGCGCTTCAGAATAAGGAACAGCCCTTCCAAAAATTACTGGCTTTGGAACAGGATAAGATAATTGAGAAAATCAGACTTCTTTTTATAAATCTTGGTTTCGGTAAAGTAACTCTTGAAAAGGAGGACGATCCGGCGGTTTATTTTCTAAAAGCCGTTTATAAAGAATTCGAGTCTCAAAAGGAAATTTCGGGCCGAATTTTTCTTAATAAGGAAATCCCGATAAGCGAGGTAAATAAATCAGCACTTTCCCTGATGAAGAAAAACAGTGATGGAAGAATTTTTATTGTTACGCTGCGGTCTTCAGTATCGGCAAAAAATCTTTCAAAAAGAAATATAATAGTATTGGATGCCCGGCTGCTTGGAAATTATTTACAGATTTTCGGCATCTTATAACATTAAACCTCCGAGGTTTTCCTAAACCTCGGAGGTTTATTTAGATAACAAAAATTCTCTCATAAGTTTTTCGTTTTGGAAAAAGCTTACAACATGCTCAACGCAGGTTATTCCATTATTTCTAATCCCGAACAATTCCTTAGCATTTGAGTATTCCCAATCGGTAATGTGTTTTACCATCCCGGCATTCACAGGATTCTCGAGCAAATATTTTATTATCCATTTGAAATAGTTCTCGTCATCCACCGGTTTGCTCTTGGTTTTACCTTGAAAAAGCGTACCGCTCTTATCATATCGCCTGTTTACGGATTTCGTATAAGAATTAAGCAGTGATGAGATAAAAACTGATATAGAAGATTCTTCTGTTAATTGTCTTACAAAGAGATGAAAATGATTCGGCATAAGACAATAAGATAATATTTCGATTCTGTACTTATCTTTATAGTATTTCAATCTCGCCAAGAAAAAAATATAATTTTCCTCTTCGAAAAATATTCTTTCTTTATGCGCGCCTCTGTTATACAAATGATGGCATGTATTCTTATAAAAGTATCTCGGCTTATCCATTTTAATCCTAAACCTCCGAGGTTTTCCTAAACCTCGGAGGTTTGTTTATTTGTTAATGCTTCCACAGCTCCCTATCCAGGCTCCGATATTGTATCGCCTCGCTAATATGCTGCGGCTGAATATTTTCACTCCGCTCCAGGTCCGCTATTGT
Source organism: Ignavibacteriaceae bacterium (assembly GCA_046703345.1). GTDB lineage: Bacteria > Bacteroidota > Ignavibacteria > Ignavibacteriales > Ignavibacteriaceae > FEN-1297. The sequence goes on along the minus strand of JBJKTB010000440.1, from coordinate 287 downwards.
GCGGCTAACTTTTAATATCCTGTCGTAGGCCCTCGCTGAAAATCCGAGTTTCGTCATTGCCATCTTCAGCAGTTCCGCGCCGGCGTTGTCTAGCCTGCAGTACTGCCTCACCTCTCTCGATCCCATATCGCCGTTCGTGTAAACGTTCTTTAATCCGGAAAATCTTTGCAGCTGTATTTTCCTCGCTTCCATTACTCTTTCCCTTATTACCGACGACGGCTCGCTCTTCGTATCTGCCGATAGTTCCTTGTACTTTACGGCCGGCACTTCAATATGTATGTCTATCC
>JBJKTB010000439.1:0-6532 GCA_046703345.1 Ignavibacteriaceae bacterium | reverse complement strand
CATTACGCTTCCTATCTCCACGCCTCTTATACCGCCTTCAATGTACAGCGCAGCGACAATCGACTGTCCGGGAAAATGTTCTGGCGGTATGTCCGGCAGAAATCTCTTCGCGTCAAGATAAACCGCGAGTCCTCCCGGCGGCTCTATTATAGGAACTCCCGCAGCCACAAGCATCTCGCCGAGATATTCAATGCTTCTTATTCTGTACTGAAGATAATGCTCGTCGAGCACCTCCTCAAGCCCCTGGGCTATCGCCTCCAGATCCCTTCCCGCCAGTCCGCCGTAAGTAGGAAATCCTTCGGTAACTATAAGCAGATTTCTGCACTGCTGCGCAAGCTCTTCGTTGTTCAGCGCTAGGAAGCCTCCGATGTATACGAGCGCGTCCTTCTTCGCGCTCTGCGTTGCGCCGTCCGAATATGAGAACATCTCCTGCGCAATCTCCAGCGCCGATTTATCCTGGTAACCCGGTTCTCTCTTCTTGATGAAATAAGCGTTCTCCGCGAACCGGCATGCGTCGAGAAACAAAGGGATTCCGTATTTCTTGCAGACTTCCTTTACCTCTCTTATGTTCTGCATTGAAACCGGCTGGCCTCCGCCCGAGTTGTTTGTAACGGTAAGCATGCAGAGAGGAATGTTATCTTTGCCTTTTTCTTTTATGAAGCTTTCAAGCTTCTCAACATCCATATTTCCCTTAAAGTCTGCTCTTATCTCCGGATGCTTTCCTGTCTCGTTCAGAAGATCTACCGCTTCCGCGGTTGTAAATTCTATGTTTGCTCTAGTTGTGTCGAAGTGCGTGTTGTTGGGAATAAATTTCCCTTTGCCTCCGGTTATGAAGAACAGTATTTTTTCTGCAGCGCGCCCCTGGTGAGTAGGAATAACAAAGTTCATTCCGGTAATCTTTTTTACGGCAGATTCAAATCTGTAGAAGCTTTTTGAGCCCGCGTACGATTCGTCTCCGTCCATTATCCCTGCCCACTGCTTCGAACTCATTGCCGATGTTCCGCTGTCGGTTAATAGATCTATAAGCACATCGTCGGCCTTAAGCATGAAGGTGTTGTAGCCGGCCTCTTTTAGCAGCTCAACTCTCTCTTCCTTCGTCGTGTATCTTATCGGTTCTACCGATTTAATCTTAAACGGTTCTATTATTGTTTTCATTTTTTAACCTTTTTAATCAGGGCACTGTGCTTTTTATTACTCATTCTTGTGGAATTCAGCCGTAAAAAGCAGAGCCCTCGAGTTTATTGAAACGAATTCTTTGTTTAAAATTCATCAAAATATAAGTAGAAAACAACAAAACCTTGCTTATTAACAATTTTTTTATTGCCTTTTGCCTCTACAATGAATAATTTTTTTTTCGGCATTCTATTTATTACCAAATTAGGGAGCTCGCTTATGGATAATTTTGATTCCACCGAAAACGCTTCGTCAGGATCTGAACAGGATCCTCAGTCCCAGCAGGAAGAGGAACTGAGCCATTCCGATAAGATGATCGGTATTTTTACCGAACCTGCGAAGACTTACGAGAGGATTGCACAATACCCTCCCAAAACAATGGACTGGTTCTTTCCGGTTCTATTAATGCTGGTGCTTGTTATTATTTCCCAGTTTTTGATGATGGGAAATAAAGAGCTGTACTATCAGATGAAACAAAAGCAGTTGGATAGAATTCAGAAGAACCTGAAAGAACAGGTTGACTCAGGCAGACTTACCCAGCAGCAGGCTAATGATCAGATGAATATGATCCAGGATAGAATGGATCAGCCGCCGTCGGTTGTTCAGAAGATCATTCAGGCGGTAGGTATCCTTATTGTCGGTTTTATATTTTTCTTTATTGTCTCGGGTATTTATTTCCTATTCGCCAAGTTTGTGCTGAAAGGAGACGGCACTTATGCCTCAGCCCTTGTGGCTAACGGCATGACTTCCTACATCGCTATGATCGGGATTGTCATCGCCGCTATTCTCGCTATAAGCATGGGGCGCGTCCTTCAGGATACTAGCCTCGCTTCTTTTTTGGATACAGATAAGTCTACTTTCGCCGGCTGGATCTTCGCGAAGATAGATGTCTTTACTATCTGGGCTTACGCTCTGCTGAGTATAGGACTTGCGAAGATGTTCAAATCAAAGTCTACCGTGAAGTACTACATTACGGTATTCGGCATCTGGATAGTCGGAAGCTTCCTTTTCTTCCTGCTGGCTAAAGCCGTTCCTTTCCTTAAGTTCTTCGGACTTTAATATTTCTAGGGAATGAGAGAGGGAAACCCGCTTCAGAGCGGGTTTCTTTTTTTTAAAGTATGCTCTGCGGATCTACGTCGTAAAAAAGCTTAACGTCCCTGTAGCGCGACTTCCGGTTGAATTCAACGAACGAGTCGAGCACTGCCTTCCTTAGTATCGCTCCGCCCGGATCCTTATCCCTGAAGCTCTTTATGAGTATGTGAAATCTGTAGCTGCCTTTTAACCTTGCCAGTATCGCTGATGTAGGCTCCGATATTTTCAGCCATTTTTTGTACGCGCCGAGCTCGTTGTGAAAATCATTCACCGCGCCTCTTGCCCTTTCCTCAACTGTGTCTTTCGCCTCGATGAGGCATATGCGCGTGAAAGGAGGATATCCTAGATGTTCTCTGTCCCTTATCTCTTTCGAGTAGAATCCTTTGTAATCGTTGTGCAGAACCCTCTGCAGCGTAAAATGCCTTTCATTCTGCGTTTGAATTATTACCTCGCCCTCCGCTTTGCTTCTGCCGGCTCTTCCGGCTACCTGCGTTAAAAGCTGGAACGTCCTTTCGTCTGCTCTGAAATCCGGAAGCCACAGCGTAGTCTCAGCCGATATTACTCCCACAAGCGTCAGTCTGGCGAAATCAAGTCCCTTCGATACCATCTGAGTACCGACTAAAATATCTATATCGCCTTTGCTGAACTCGAATAGTATTTTGCTTAAAGATGACTTGCCGGATATTGAATCGGAGTCAACTCTCTTTATTCTTGCGGAAGGGAAGTAGTATGCCAGCTCGTCCTCGACGCGCTCGGTTCCGGTTCCGAAATATTTTATGGACAACGAGCCGCAGTGCGTACACGCGTACGGCACCTTCTTTGTCATCCCGCAGTAATGACACTGAAGTATGTTCTGGTTTATGTGGTAAACCATCGGCACAGAACAGTTATCGCACGATTCTATTTCCCCGCAGTCGTCGCAGTAAATCTGCGTGGAAAAACCCCGCCGGTTCTGAAGTATTATTACTCCTTCTTTCTTCTTGAGCCTGTCTTCTATCTTGTCGAGAAGCGTCTTTGAGAAAACGTTCTCCATCCTTTTCTTTTTCTTTTCTAAAGTTATGTTAACCAGACTTATCTTCGGCAGCTTCGCGTTGTCTGCTCTCTCCGGCAGCTCAAGCAGCGTATGCTTGCCGTTAAGCGCGTTGTACATGCTCTCTATAGACGGCGTTGCCGACCCGAGCAGAACAGGGCAGTCGTTAATCCTGCCGAGTATTATAGCCGAGTCCCTGGCGTTGTATTTGGGCACCGACTCGAACTGCTTGTAGCTCGCGTCGTGCTCTTCGTCCACCACAATTATTCCCAAATCTTTTAGCGGCGCGAAAAGAGCTGAGCGCGCGCCTATCACCACTTTCGATTTTCCGTTAAGTATTCTCCGCCACGAGTCGTATCTCTCGCCCAGCGACATGCGGCTGTGTATTAAAGTTACCTCGTCGCCGAAATTATTGAAAAGCCTTGACGTCATCTGCGGCGTTAAAGATATCTCCGGCACAAGTATCATCGCCGATCTTCCGCTCTCCAGCGCTGTCTTTATCAGCTCGATGTAAACCTGGGTCTTTCCGCTCCCGGTTACGCCGTGGAGAAGATAAGTCCGGAATTTTTTATCCTTAACCTCTTCGCTTACTTTTGTAACTATCTCCGCCTGTCTTTCCGTTAGGGTTATTTTTATATGCTCTTCGGTGTAGTACTCGGTAAATCTTCTCTCCACTTCCTTCTCGAATACGCTTATCAGTCCCTTCTTCTCGAGAGAATCTAGAGACGATTGGGATGCTTCAGTCTTTTTAAGAAGCTCAGCAGCAGGCAAAGCCTTTCCTTTCTTTGCTATCAATTCAAGTATTATCTTTACCTGCTTCGGAGATCTGCTGTCCAGTTCCGGAAGGTGGGCGTACACTTCGCTCACGCTTTTCTCAAGCTTTACGTAGCGGGCTTTTTTAACTTTTACTTTCGCGCCCTCAACTTCCTCAAGCATTACAACCGCGCCGCTCTTTTCAAGCGTCCGCAGCACCGAGTAAATATTTTTCTTCTTTAAGATCTTCTGCAGGTAGGATAAGTTTATCTCATCCTTCTCGGAAAGTATCTTCAGTATAGATCCGCGCACCGTACCGTGATTCTTCTCTTCAGAAAGAAGCTCAACGCATTTGTCCCGGTTTACTATTATCTTCTTTTTAGATTCTATATCTGATCCGTAAGGCACCGCCAGCCTTAAAGCCTCCCCGAGAGACGACAGGTAATACTCAGACAGCCATTCGTAAAACTTAAGAGATTTTTTAGTGAAGACTGGGGCTGAATCCAGAATGTCGGCAACCGGCTTTACCTTTTCTTTAACTTCTGTCTTAGCGCTTACGTTTATTATAAAACCGGTGAGCGTCCTCTTGCCGAACGGAACTACCGCCCTTACTCCCGGCCGGGCGCTCTGCTGCAGTTCCTCCGGCACGGAGTAAGTAAACGCGTTTCTGAAGGGAAGGGGAAAGACTATCTCGGCGAACATCATATATTATAACACCGTATGACTATTATTTCTTCATCTTTTCGTAGTAAGGAGCAAGCGGTTTGTATTCTCCGTCCTTAAAAGCATGACTGAACATAGTGAACTTTAATTCCTTAAAGGTGCTGTCCCACATTATCCTTTTATAATTCTGATCTTTTATTATCTCTCCGTTCGTGCTTATAACGCTGTCTTCAAGCCCGAGATTCAAGTAGTGAAATCCGCCTTCATAACGGATTCCCTCTACCGCCGATACGTTGTCGAAATTAAATACGCCCTGGCCTATAAGCTTTCCGTCTTTTACAAAAAGCTTTCTCGAAGTTATTAATTTGTCCCTCGTCTTCTGGTCGGCTACGAACTGCCTGCTTTTCAGCATATAGGAGAAAAGGTTTGTGGTATCTTCCTGAAAATCCTTCTTGTTCGAGGCGTCAGACCTCATGTCGTAAGCCGTTACAGTCGCCGTTCCCTTCTCGGGCGTTTCAAGCTTTACTTCGTAAGATACTTTGTGAAATATAATGCATCCGCTGAATGCCGATGAGATAATCATAGTTAATATTGCTGCCGAAACCAAAAAATATTTTCTCATGCTGTCCCTCTCTTGTTATGTTACGGCCGGTTCTAGTAATTTTATTGTCTGTTCAAGCGAATCGAATTCCGCGTTCAGTCCGAACGGCAGTGTAAACTTGTTTGTTATATGTCCGAACGACATACCGTATGCCGCCGGTATGCCCAGATCGAATAGTCTGTCGAATAAAACTTCAAGTACCGAGAACGAGCTTGTTACACCTGATTTTTCCGGTTTGGGCTTGCACCCTGAAAATACACCTAACGCTACTCCCTTAGCCTTGTCAAACTTTCCCGCTTCAAGCATCTGAGTCAGCATCCTGTCTATTCTGTAAGGCTCTTCGCCTACTTCCTCGAGAAAAATTATCTTGCCTTCAGTGTCTACATCGTACGGGGTTCCGATTACGGAAACTGCCAGCGAAAGGTTTCCGCCCACAAGCTGTCCGCTTGCCTTGCCGGTTCTTATAGTCACCGGCTTGTAAGCCTCGTCTGTATTTGTCTCGTTCGCGTCGTAAAGCGTAACTTGATTCTGAGGATGCACAAGCACGCTCTCGAAGTTATCTACGCTGAAAGGATTGAAAGTTGAAATCCCTACCGGGCCGTGAAAGCATATAAGTCCCGTCTTCCTGAAGATTCCGTAAAGAAGAGCTGTAATGTCGCTGTACCCGACGAGTATTTTCGGATTCTCTTTTATGGTACTATAGTCGAGCATCGGAAGTATCCTTGTACAGCCGTAGCCCCCTCTTGCGGCCACTATTGCGTCTATATCCTTCCTGGCGAACATCTCGTTCACGTCTGATGCTCTCTGCTCGTCGGTTCCGGCAAGGTAGCCGTCGCGCGCTAAAATATTGCCGGTGTAAACCACCTTAAACCCGAGGTTCTGGAGATTATCCACGGATTCCTTCAGCTCGTCTTCTCTTATAAAGCTGCCGGGAGCTATAAGCCCTATTGTGTCGCCCTGTTTAAGTCTGCGGGGTTTTATAATTTTACCGGAATTCTCCGTACTCTTTTTTAATTCGGATCCGATAAGTCCCTTTAAAGGCACGGCGCTGAGCGCGGCCGCTGTTGCTGCGCTGCGTAAGAATTTTCGTCTGTCCATTTTTCCCGGATGTTTATTGTTGAAGTAATTTCTCCTCGTCGTATAAAAGATGGTCGAACGTCTCGCGGCTTCTAATTGCCCTGAAACTGCCGCCGTCAACCAGAATTTCCGCGCCTCTGCGG
>JBJKTB010000438.1:0-6561 GCA_046703345.1 Ignavibacteriaceae bacterium | reverse complement strand
GTATCACAACTGAGAGAATTAATATAATTCCGCCCATAGTAGGAGTACCGGCTTTCGACCAGTGCGATTTCGGGCCGTCCGCTTTTTTCGCTTCGCCAATCTGCTTCTTCTGAAGAAGCTTTATCAGCTTGGGCCCTAGGTATAAAGAAAGAAATAATCCGGTAATTGCCGCCAGGGCCGATCTGAACGTTAAGAACCGGAAAATCCTGAACCCAGGAGGATTAAAAACTTTATTTATGTATTCAAATAAATAGTAAAGCATTAATCGTTAATCCTACCTTCGATTACTTTTACAAATTCTTCCATTTTCATCCCGCGTGAACCCTTTACAAGCACCGCCGTGTTATTCAAATCTAATGCTCTTAAAAATGCCTCAAGCTTGTTTCTGCTAGCAAAATGCTTTGCTTCAATTTTTGAATTTTTTAAAGCCTCGTTTATAATTTTAGTAAACTTTCCTGTCGTAAATACAGCATCTATTTTGTTCTTCCTTAACACGGTAACCAAACCTTTGTGCAATTTTTCGGCATGATCGCCCAGCTCAAACATGTCTCCAAGAACGGCGATTTTTTTGCGAACCGCTTTAATTCTGCCGAGCAATTCAATCGCATATCTCATCGATTCGGGATTAGCGTTGTATGTATCGTCGATTAAAACAAAGTCTTTAAATCTCTTTACGTTAAGTCTTTTATCGACGGCTTTAAATTTAGCCGCAGACTTGTATATCTGCCTGCCTGTCATTCCGGTCTGAAGTGCCGCAGCGTATGCAGCTAAAAAGTTCTTCGCGCTCTGCTCGCCGTAAAGAGGTATAGCTCCTTTTATCGTTTTGCCCCGTTTTGCAATTTCTATAACTGGCTTTCCGTCCTGATCAAATCCGAGGATTTTTCCTCTTACTTCGGCCTTGCCGGAAAAACCGAAAGATATTTTTTTTGCGTATCCCGGCATAGCTTTCGCAAGTATATCATCGTCACTATTTATGAACAGAGTTCCGCCCCTTGCGGCTGTTTCGGTAAAAAGAGCGGACTTCTCTTTAAATACTCCCTGCCTGTTCTTCAGAAATTCCAGATGCGAGCTGCCTATATTGGTAATCATAGCGAAGTCAGGCCTTGCAATACCGGCGGTATAAGGGATTTCTCCGAAGTGGTTGGTGCCCAGTTCGAGTACAAGGTAATCGTACCTGTTGTCAGTGTCCAGCAGTGTAAGCGGCACGCCGATATGATTGTTGTTATTTCCTTTTGTTCTGTTCACTTTGAATTTATCGCTTAACAGCGCGGCGAGAATTTCTTTTGTTGATGTTTTTCCGGCGCTGCCTGTAATGCCTATTATTTTTGTTCTTAATTTGCTTCTCCAAATTCTTGCCAGATCTCCCAGTCCTGCAGTGGTATCTTTAACCGTTATAAAAGGGATATCCAGATCTTTGAACCTGCGGTATTTTTTGTTGTTTATCATAACAGCCGAAGCACCGCTTTTTACGGCCGCTCTAACAAAATCATGTCCGTCATACTTTTCTCCCTCTATAGCTACGAAGAGAGAATTAAACGGTACGCTTCTGGAATCTATAACAACCGAACTTACCGGCTTAAAGGAATCCGGATTGTAAATCACGGAAGTCGGAATCTCAAATAAATCTGCAATTGTAAGTTTTATTTTATTCATAAGTTCAAATATTTCTCCGCGATCTCCTTATCGGAAAAATGATTCCTTACTCCTTTTATTTCCTGATAGTTCTCATGGCCTTTACCCGCAATCAGTATTACGGCGTTGTCTTCTGAAACCGCAATTGCTTTACTAATTGCCTCCTCGCGGTTTTCCAATACTTCGTAATTATCTTTGTTTATTCCTTTCACTATCTCATCTATAATGGCCATAGGCTCCTCAAACCTCGGGTTGTCCGACGTAACTATAGCCTTTGTGCTCATTTCACTTGCTATATTTCCCATTACCGGGCGTTTGGTTTTATCCCTGTTACCGCCGCAGCCGAACACCGTATACACCGGCACGCTGCCGCCTGTTAGCTTGTTTACAGCCTCAAGAGCTTTCTCCAGACTGTCGGCCGTATGAGAATAATCGATTATAACTTTTTTATTTCCTTTTCCGACAACTTCAAACCTGCCCGGAACCTGCGGGGTACTTTTAATCCCGGCTACTGCCGTTTCAGGGGCAATACCGTGCAGAACGCTCACTGCAAATGCCGCACAGGCGTTGTATGCGTTAAACTCTCCGATTAAGGACGTTGAAACCGGGTACTCCCTGCCGTTGTATTCGATGACAAATCTTGTACCGCTCAGATCGTAAGTTACGCCGCGGATAATGAAGTCTGCATCCGATGATGTACCATATGAAAACAATCTGGCCTGAGAATCTTTCACAAGATTTGTACTGTGGGGGTCGTCAATGTTGTACACACCGAATGCAGACTTTGCGAGGGAATCAAAAAGTATTTTTTTTGCGCTGAGATAATTCTCAAAAGTTTCGTGGAAATCAAGATGATCGGAGGTAATGTTTGTAAATAATGCTCCGCTGAATTCGAGCCCGTAAACTCTCTTTAATACCAGCGAATGGGATGAAACTTCCATCACTGCGTAGCCGCAGCCTCTGTTGTACATTTCAAGCAGCATTTCGTTCATCTCGTTCGATTCCGGGGTTGTAAGCGAAGACTTTATCTCTTCGCTGCCTATATAATTTGAAATTGTTCCGGCAAGACCGACTTTCTCTCCAGAACTCTCCAGAATTTTCTTTATGAAATATGATGAAGTAGTTTTTCCGTTCGTTCCTGTTATTCCGATCAGCTTTAATTTTTTCGACGGCTGTTTATAAAAGCTGGCTGATATTTCCGCCAATGCCCTGCGGCTGTCTTCTACCAGAATCTTTGCCGTCTTGCCGTGAATAAAAATATCGTCGGGTACACTGTTATTGTCTTCAAGTATAACCGCGAGCGCGCCTTTATTTAAAGCATCAAGAATGAAACGGTGCCCGTCGGTCTTGTATCCTTTAATCGCGGCGAATACTGAATTTTTTATTACTCTCCTCGAATCGTAGAATATTCCGGATACGTCCTGCCGCTGAACTTCTCCGATTACCTGAATCGCTTTTACGCTATTTAATAGTTGAGTCAATTCCATTAATAAACCGATGCTCCCGTGATTTCGGGTTCTTTACAGTCCAGCGTGCAGGTAAGACCTTTATTAAGCGGCTCGCCCGGCTGAACACTCTGAGAAACTATGTTACCTGAACCGTTCACTTTGTACTTTACGCCAAGCTTTGAGAGTACCAATATCGCGTCGCGCAGCGAATAGTTTTTAAGATCGGGCATACAGCCGGATTTTATATTTACGGCCGGCTGCTGGGAAGCAGTAACTTCACCGACCTTTCCCTCTTTGGTTGTCTGCGTACTTGTAAACATTACGTTTAATTCCTTCTTTTCGGTTTTCTCGTCCGACTTATATTCGGAGGGATTCTGGAAGTATGAAGGATTAGTATTTATAATTCTTTCCGCTACGTTCTTGAAAATAGGGGCTGCAACCGAGCCTCCGTAGCGCCCAACGGTAGGAGAGTTAACAAGTATATAACAAACAATCTTCGGGTTTTCCGCAGGAAAGAAACCCACGAAAGAAGAATTATACTGCTCTTTTGAATACTTGCCGTTTATAAGTTTCTGCGATGTGCCGGTCTTTCCTCCGACTGTTATTCCTTTTATTTGAGCGTTAACTCCCGTTCCTTCTTTTACCACACCTACCAAAAGATTTCTCATCCTGGCTGATGTTTCTTCCGAGATTACGCGTCTGATCATTATAGGAGAGTTCTGCATTTCAACTTTGCCGTCTCTCCTCACTTCTTTTAAAATTATCTCAGGCTGATAAAGTATTCCCCCGTTTACAACGGCGCAGTATGCGGTTACTAGCTGTATCGGCGTTACTGTAATACCGTAACCGAATGACATAAAAGCTTTCATCACAGGCGTCCACTCGTTAGGCTTTCTAAGAAGCCCTCTAACCTCGCCCGGAAGATTAATTGATGTATAGTTACCGAATCCGAATGCCCTGAGATATTTATAATATGTATCGTTATTTATTCTCTGCGCCAGCTTAGACATTCCGATATTGCTCGATTCTTCTATTACGCCCCGCGCCGTTAGCCATTGACTCTTGTGTGCGTCGGTTATGTATACATTCTCAAATTTGTATCTTCCGTTGTCTACAAATACTTTCTCGTCGAGATTACAAAGGTTTCTGTCTAAAAGTGAAGACATCGTAAACGTTTTGAACGTAGAGCCGGGTTCGTAAGTGTCTGTTACGGCTCTATCCCTTCTTTGGTCGTTGCTGAAATCCCAGTATTTATTCGGATCAAAGTCGTCTATATTCGCAAGAGCAAGTACTTGTCCGTCTTTGGGATCCATTATAATACCGACAGCGGAGGTGCCGCCGTATTTCTGGAGGCCGTTCCTAAGTTCGTCTTCCAGTGCGGCCTGATAGGTTTTGTTGATCGTCAGTATAAGATTCAATCCGGGTTCCGCCGGCTTGGTTTCTTTTTCGGCCACGGTTATCATATCGCCGATTGCATCTCTGAGAACAACCATGCTTCCGTCATGCCCGGCAAGCACATTGTCGAAAGTTTTTGCTATGCCGTCCACTCCCCTGTAGTTGCTTCCTACATAACCTAAAAGATGAGAAGCAAGATCCTTGTAATAGTAAACTCTGGTAGGATCGTCTTTGGAAAATAATCCGTTTGCTTTAAAATTCTTAAGCCGCAGAGCCTCTTCGCTCGAAGCTTTTTTCTGAATGCAAATGGTTTTATTTCCGCTGCTCATCATGTTGGTATAATATTTTTTGCTCTCGCCGAATACTTTTGAAAATTTATCCGCTATTCTTTTTCTATCCTTAATCGAAGCCATTCTTAAATCTAAATAATAGGAAACATCGTCTCGGTTGTATACAAGCAGAACATTATTCCTGTCGTATATTAGACCTCTCTCTGCGTGAATTTTTTCTACCGTCGTCTGCTGCCTCTGGGCATAGTATTTTAACTCATCGCTCCTAATAATTTGAATATCAAAAAGCCTGATAATCAGCAGGATGAAGAGAATAAAGACAAAAGCTATTACTATAATTGCTCTCGAATTATTCATACTTCTTTTTTAACGCCTTAGATATTTCATCAATTCTTTCTTTACTGACAGTAAGCACCGCCGGAGGCTGGGCCATCTTCACCATTCCAAGTTCGTCGGCCGCTATTTCAGTAATTCTCTCTTCGGAAGAAAGCTCCTGGTACTTTGCAACTAGGTTTATCTTCCAGTTCTTTATGTCGCCGAGTTTTTCCTGAGTAAGAACTTTTTCTCTTGTAAGCTTTTCACACTCGAGCTTAACTCCTACATACACAAGAATAAGAAACGTAAACGCTACAAATACAAAAAGCCCGAACAATATCGAGGGTTTAGCGCTTTTCTTCATACTCTCTGAGCGGCTCTTAATTTGGCGCTGCGCGCTCTGAAATTATTTCCAATCTCGTCTGCTGAAGGAACTACCGGTTTTTTCGTAATGATTTTCAGTCTTCTCTCTTTATCGCAGCGGCATACGGGATAATCCTTCGGACAAATGCAGTCGAGCGTTTCGTATTTAAAAGCCTCCTTAACTATTCTGTCTTCCAGCGAATGATAAGTTAGCAAAACAATCATGCCGCCCGGCGCCAGAAGATCTACAGATTTGGTTAGAAAAGATTTTAGTACCTCGAGTTCGTCGTTAACAAATATCCTCAGCGCTTGGAAAACTCTGGAAAGCGTTTTTATTCTGTATTTAAATGATGTAAACTCGGAGATCAGCCCGCTAAGTTCTCCTGTCGTTTCTATTTTTTTTATTTTTCTTGCCTCGCATATTCTCCTGGCTATGTGTCTCGAATTTTTCTCTTCCCCGTAGTTGTAAATAATATCCGCGATCTCTTCCTCGGAAAAAGAGTTTACTATGTCCGCTGCTGTAATCACTCTAGTCTTATCCATCCTTAAATCAAGTTTGGCATCGGTCCTGTATGTGAATCCTGAATCCGGGCTGTCGAGCTGAAAAGAAGAAACCCCCAGATCCGCAAATACGCCGTTAAAATTTCTTATCGATTCAATCTTCGCAATAATATCTATCTGCGAAAAATTAAAGTTGTATATCTTTATTCTTTCTTCAGTCTCGAATTTTTTCTTCGAGAACTTAAAAGCGTCATCATCGACGTCAGTCGATATCAGCCTTCCGTCTTTGCTCAGTTTTTTTAGGATCCCGTCGGAGTGGCCGCCGAAACCGAGTGTCCCTTCAAAGTAGACGCCCGATTTATCGGTTATTAAGTAATCTAAAGTTTCTTTATTCAATACCGGCGTATGATGAGTGTTCATCATGAAGCCATTACTTGTGCTGCAATTTGTTCATAAGTTTCTTCGGACTGACTCAGATATTCCTCGTAAACTTTAGGATTCCAAAGCTCGATTTTTTTCAGCGCCCCTAGGATTAAGACTTCCTTTTCAATTTGAGCGTACTCCAGAAGGTTCTGCGGAACTAATATTCTGGACTGTGAATCCAGACTGTCTTCAGC
>JBJKTB010000437.1:0-2621 GCA_046703345.1 Ignavibacteriaceae bacterium | reverse complement strand
ATTAATATTTTCAACGGAAAAAATGCGAATGGAGATGACCGACCGTAATTGGGAAACTTCGGTGAAACTGAGATGCGGTAGAAAACTCGGCTATGCTGAATGGGGACCTGCTGGCGGGACACCGGTTCTGCTGTTTCACGGTACCCCGGGATCAAGATTATTTCGTACCGGGGATGACCGTCTTTATGAAGAGCTAAAGATCCGTCTTTATACGCTTGAACGCCCGGGATACGGTATCTCTGATCCTAATCCCGGCAGAACTATAATAGACTTTGCTGAAGACGTAGATAACTTTGCCGACATACTCGGACTTGAAAATATGAGAATCATCGGTTATTCGGGCGGAGGTCCCTTCGCTCTGGGCTGCGCGCAGCAGCTGAAAAACCGGGTAAAAAAAATATCGGTTGTCTGCGGGTCCGATCCTCCTTCCGATCCGGTTATCTACGCCTCTCTTAGCGGAGCGGCAAAAAGATTTGTCGACCTTGTTTGTTCCAGCCCCCAATCTGCAGTTACAGCAGCTATAAATCTTGTCGCGCATCCTGAAAAACTGTCGGAAACCCTTTTAGATAATTCATCGCCTGAGGATAAATCAGTTTATTCGCAGCCTGAAATTCATACTATGCAGCTCGCAAATTTTATTGAGGGCATAAGAGAAAGTACTCACGGCTACGAATTTGCTTTCGAATTCCTTCTTCTGTTCAGCGACTGGGGATTTGATATTTCCGAAATCGAAACGGCAGTTGACTTCTGGTACGGTGGAAAAGACAAGAACGAATTCCATTCCTCCAACAGAGGAAGATACATGTCTTCAAAAATTAAGAAAAGCAGCCTTAAAATTTTTGAAGACGAAGGCTCTGCAATCTTATGGAGTCACGCCGGTGAAATTCTTCGGTCGATATTACTCTAATACTCATAGAATAAAAAAATAATTCCAAGTTTTAAGTTAAGTCATTTTGGGGCAGGATATACCTTGCCTTTAAGAGCGATGAATATAATTTCATTTTTATGTAATAGTAATGTGATGTAAAAAACCGGCGGGGTTGATATTTAAATTCTTGCCTTTCATTTAGAAATATATTTGTTAAATTTGCAGATAATTTTTCATCTCAGATGGAAAAGATCTCCGTTGCGGTACTGTGAATAGACATTCGGAATGATTGCATATCGGTTTGAGGATATAATTTTTAAGAGAAGCGGCTAACGAAAACAATTTCAATTAAATAATTGAAAATAGAATAAACGTAAAAAAATAAAGAGGTAAAGCAAGTTGAATAAATATTCAGAGCTGATTTCGTCGATAGAAGAAAGCCGGACAATGGCAATTTCCTCACTCGTTAAAAAACTTAAAGCGGAAGGTAAAAATGTTTTAAGCTTCAGTGCCGGCGAGCCTGATTTCCCGACACCGGAGTATATTAAGAAGGCCGCCGTAAAAGCGATAAACGACAACTTTACAAGATATACGCCTAATGAAGGCCACCCTGCGCTAATAAATGCAATCATTAATAAATTTTCAAAAGAAAACGGATTGGAATTCGGGCCGCAGAATATTCTTGTTTCGGACGGAGCGAAACATTCGGTTTATAATATTTTAATGGCGATCTGTAATCCCGGTGACGAAGTAATTTTTCAGGCACCTTACTGGGTAAGCTACCCCGAGATGGTAAAACTTGCACAGGCTAAACCGGTTGTTATTGATGCCGGAGTAGATCAGCAGTATAAAATTACTCCGGAACAGCTGCAGAAAGCCGTCACGCATAAAACTAAAGCTTTCATTTTTAATACCCCATCCAATCCTACCGGGGCTGTTTACAGCAAAGAGGAAATACTTGCTTTAGCCGAAGTGCTTAAGGAAACCGATATCTACATTATTTCCGACGAGATTTATGAGAAAATTTTGTTTGACGGCGAACAGCACTTCAGTATAGGCAGCGTTGATTTTCTCAAGGAGCGTACTATCACCGTTAATGGTGTGAGTAAAGCATTCGCTATGACAGGCTGGCGCATCGGCTATGCAGGCGGGAAGAAGGAAGTTATTAAACTTGCGCGCAACCTTCAAAGTCATTCCACTTCTAATGCGGCATCTATTTCGCAGGCCGCCGCCCTTGCCGCGCTATCAGAACCTTCGGATGAGATTGACAATATGGTAGTTAAGTTCAAAGAGAGAAGAGATTTTATTTATAAAGAACTGAACAACATCCAAGGTATTAAATGCCCGCTGCCGAAAGGCGCGTTCTATGTGTTTTACGATGTCAGCGCATTTTACGGAAAAAGCGTTAACGGATATGAGATAAACGACTCTACTTCCTTCTGCAACTATCTTCTGCATGAACAGCATGTGGGGCTCGTACCCGGAGTCGCGTTCGGAAACGATTACTGCGTTAGAATGTCGTACGCCTGCTCGTTCGAAGATCTGAACGACGGCCTGACGAGGATTAAGACAGCTTTGTCAAAACTCCACAGTTAGCAGGTCTAGGTTTGAAGGCGAGAATAAAGTTGCTGATAAATAATTAAAAAGATCTTTGCGTGAAAGGGGTTTGAGAATTCAAACCCCTGAGCGTTTTGTAAGTCAAATCTGATTGAAGAAGATTTTAAAAACTCATGCCGAATTGGTACCAGCAAAA
>JBJKTB010000436.1:0-4580 GCA_046703345.1 Ignavibacteriaceae bacterium | reverse complement strand
CCCACGGGAACCAGTTCTTCGATCTATCGTGCGTAAAGTAATTAGCCTGCAGCATTCTGAACGGGACAAACACTATTCCAAGGAGCAGCAGTGCAAACAACGCCGAATTTTTCAGCGAAAGATTCTTAACTTTTATTCTAATAATGTCGGCAAGGCTGCGTACCGCAACGGCGATCCAGGCCGAGAAGATGAAGAAAGCGCCGACGTAAAAATAATCGCGTTCGCGTGGCTGAGGCTGCTGCTGGTTCTGGTAGAACGCGGTAAGATATCCCATAAAGATGAAGAGCACCATAAAAATGGCAGCTGTCTTCCAGTCTTTGCGGAAGTGAAAGAAAATTCCCAGCAGTCCGAGAAGAAAAGGTATTGCGTAAAGGGAATCCTTTGTATCTCATTTAAAGCTGATGCCGAAAGCTTTACCGAAAAAATTGCCCGCCGAGTTAAAAGGAGAAATGTCTGCGTGCGAATCCTGATTCCAGCTCTCCCTGCCGGCGTAGTTCCACAGCCAGTATCTTGTCATCATGTGGTTCATCTGATAGCGCCAGAAGAAATCGAGATCGCTTGAATAATTAGTAAAAACCGCCGAGTGTTTAGGATCGGTAGAGAATCTTCTTTTAAAGATGGGGAAATCGCCGTACTGATCTCTGTTAAGATATGAGACAAGTTCGGAAAAATCGTTCGGCCGGTTTTCGTTCATCGGCGGATTCTGATTGGAGCGCACAATAATCATTGTGTAAGTGGTAAAGCCCATCATTATAAAAATTAATGACATGAATACGAGGTGCAACGTAGGCTTATTCTTCTTCACGGAATAATAAACTGCATAACCGAGAAGACCAAAGGTTATTACCAGGAGCAGTATCACGGCGCGAATGCTGTCACCGGAATTTTCAGCCAAAATCGAAGGGAAAATTTTTACTATTCCCGGATAAGTAATAAATAAGGCAGCTCCGCCGATGAGCAGAGGCAGGTAAATAGAATTTTTTGTAAACACCTGCTTTCTGAAGAAAAGCATTATAAGCACGCTTACTCCTGCGGCGGCTAATTTAAATTTCATATCAAAATCTTTGTACATCACCTGAGTGGGAGGCGAAGTCCCTTTCTCGGAATTCCAGAAAGCGAATGCTATGATTAGTATTACGGCGGCGTGTCCCAGGAAAATGTAGGAAGATTTTTTCAGCGCGGTTTCATCTGTAACATATTTTTTGAACAGTATCATCATTGCAACGGCTACTATAGCAAGCACGCTCATCAGATGAACTCCTGTTGAAAGCCCGATAAGGTATGCGATCATAAGAATATATTTTTCATTATCCTTATTGGCGGATTTCTCCTGCCAGAGCATCATAAGATAGGTGATGGCGGCAAACAAAAAAGTGCTTGAAGCGTAAACTTCGGCCTCAACTCCGTTGAACCAGAATGTATCGCTGAATGAGAAAGACAACGCTCCGATTGCTGCGGCAATGTAAGTTGCGGCCGCGTCCCATAAATCTTCGGGCTTTTTCCCTTTATAATTCTCAATGAGCTTTACTGCTATCAAGTAAAGAAAAAGAACCGAGAACGCGCTGGCAAGCACCGAGATAGTGTTCACCTTAAAAGCCGCGTTCGAAGCGAAAGGCAAAATCGAGAATATTCTTCCGAGCACCGTGAACAGCGGCGAGCCGGGAGGGTGAGGTACCTGAAGATAATACGCGGCGGCAGTGAATTCACCGCAGTCCCAGAAGGAAACAGACGGCTGAACCGTTGAAAATAACACAGTGACTGAAATCAGGAACACAACGGCTCCAGTTAATCGATAGAAGAGCTTATAATTCATCATTGCCCCTAAATGAGTAAATTACTTTCCCGCCGCATAAATAGCGGCATAGATTTCCGAAGACATAGCATCCCCCGAAATCTTAAATTTCATTTTTATTTGAACGGAGAGAAAAATGCAGTTCCCGTTTTGAATTATGTGCCTGCGCCCCTTTTATTCCTCTTTCTTCTTGAAAAAAGAATCGAACTTGCTTTTATCAACCGGCTTATAATATTTATCGTACAGTTCTTTCAGTCTCTGCAGGGAAAGCGAATCGAAATCCTCATCATCCTTCTGCATCTTAACGAACGTCTTATAATCTTCAAGCTCGCGCCGGTCGAATTGTTTCTCGTATTTTCTAAGAATATCCAAATACTTTTGTTGATCTCTGTATGACATATTTAACTCCGAATTAAATTTATGATTTAATATGTCCGTTTATTTAGATGATCACAGTACCTGTAAAATTTCCGGATAATATATATTTCTGATGCAAAAATAGCCAATCCCGAAACAAGAAAAAACCGTTTTGCAAAGATGTTTTTCCCGGCTGCTGCCGTTTGCGCGGCCGTAATGATTTTATCAGACGATTTTAATAATTTAATGGCTCGGGAACGAATGATTTGTATCTTTTGTTTTCTCTTAAAAGAAGGATGGCCGGGGTTGGAAAATAGTAATTCGACCGATAATTTGGTTTCAGACATTTTAAGCGTATTTAACCGCGCGCATTATCTCGACCGCTGCATCGGCTCGGTTTTAAGGCAGTCTACTAATGCATGGGAGCTTATTGCTGTTGACGACGGAAGCGATGATCATACGCTTGAAATTCTTGAAGATTACGGGAGTAAATATAAAAACATCGAAGTGCTCCATCATCCCAATATGCGGCTTCCGCTGAGCAGGAACAGGGGAATTAAATTTTCACGCGGAAAGTTCATCACGTTTATAGACAGCGACGACGAGTACGAGCAAGACCATCTGTTAAAGAGGATTGAGTTCATGAAAGCGCATCCCGAAATAGACCTTCTGCACGGAGGGGTAAAGATCATAGGGAATCAGTATGTGCGCGACAAAAACAATCCCTCCGAATTAATTCATCTTTCCGAATGCACAATCGGCGGCACATTCTTCGGCAAAAGAGAAGTGTTTGAAGAAATGAAAGGATTCAAGAATCTTGAGTACAGCGAGGACTCCGATTTTCTTGCGCGGGCAGCTGTAAAATTCAAGATAGGTAAAGTGGATTTTCCAACGTATATTTATCATCGCGACGACCCCACCAGCATAACCAATTCATATGTCCCGAAAGAAATTTAAATACTTTGCCGTGAGCAAGCCTTATGGAGTACTTTCCCAGTTTACAGATAAGGAAGGGAGAAAGACATTAAACGATCTATACAAATTTCCTAAGGGAGTTTATCCCGTGGGAAGGCTTGATATGGACAGCGAGGGACTTCTGCTTCTCACCGACGACAGCAGATTAACCGATCTTCTTCTTAATCCGGTGAACCAACATGAACGGGAATACCATGTTCAGGTTGAGGGGATACCTTCGCCGGAGGCGCTTGAACTGCTGCGGAAAGGAGTATTTATTCATGGATATAAAACACTGCCGTGTAAAGTAAAGTTAATAGAAGATCCGGGATATCCGCCGCGGATTCCGCCGGTAAGGGAACGGAAGAACATCCCGACATCATGGATAAGCATAGCGCTGCATGAAGGAAAGAACAGGCAGGTAAGAAAAATGACCGCGGCGGCGGGGTACCCAACTCTGCGTCTTATTCGCGTTAGGATAAAGGACATAAAACCGGGCAAATTAAAACCAGGCGGAGTAAGAGAACTAAGCGATGAAGAAATTAATTCGTTAAGGAAATAATCTTTAGCTCCCGGCGGCGTCAATTTATTCGATAAAATTTATCGATATGCTTATTCAAAACGTTTTTTATAAAATGTTTCTGTATCCGGCAAACGCATTTCAAATCCGTGAATAAATTCTATCTCGATCTTCACTTTCTCGGAAGTAAAATTCAGAACATGGCC
The DNA here is from genome assembly GCA_046703345.1 of Ignavibacteriaceae bacterium. Classification (GTDB taxonomy): domain Bacteria; phylum Bacteroidota; class Ignavibacteria; order Ignavibacteriales; family Ignavibacteriaceae; genus FEN-1297. Next base: position 751 of record JBJKTB010000436.1, on the reverse strand, counting down.
GCCTGCTTTTTTATCTTCTGTAAGAAAATGGAAATGGTAGCCTGCTACATTAATACCACTCAGATATCCGGGAAATTTAAATCCGGCCATAGTTCCTTCAACATTATGAAATTTAAAAATCGACTGATCTTTTAAAACATCTCCAAGGGATGAATACTCTTTAGTTTGTTTCGCTTCGCTTCTAGATTCAACGTACTTGAACATACCCGAAATTTTCACAGCATAAATTAAATTTGTAGAAGGAAGAGCTTTGTCGATAAAGTTTTCAATCGACTTTAAATCGAGCGTGTCATTCAGTACGATTGAGGTATCGGCACGGAAGAATGTAACGCAGGCAAACGGTGTTTCTGTTGAGCCCGGAGGAACAACGGCTTTGCCGTCGTTCTTCACACGGTACACAACTCCGTTCAGCATTATCATTTCGCCGTCAACGCCGTTGAAAGTACCGAGGCCGAAATTCCCTTCGTGCTTTAAACTCCCTATACGATAATTATCGTTCATTACGCCTTGAAGAAGGGCATTTATCGGTGCCGTTTGAAAGACCGTCCCGCTTCTTTTTTTCTGAGGGTAAACGCTGACTGAAATAAGTATCATCAAAACAGCAAGAAGCGGATATTTAATATTTCGCATGGTAAATTTCCTATAATTTAATTTTATATCAGAAAGATAGTCATCTTATAACCAAATGACGCTTAAGTAATTTTACATTATGTTAAAACGGATTTAAGCTTCCAGCTCAACTTGCCTGAAG
>JBJKTB010000435.1:0-6075 GCA_046703345.1 Ignavibacteriaceae bacterium | reverse complement strand
TCCCGCTTCTGTCGAGTACATAAAACGAATCGACTATATCATCGCCCTTAGTGGAAATCTTAGCGAAATATATCATCAGGCCGAGCTGGTTCATCTTTGTTGTAACCTGGTATAAAAAGCCCAGTCTGTCAGGCGAGAAGATGTCGACGATTGTATATTTCTCATGCTTCTCAAATTCAATTTTAACTCTTCCGGATCTTTTGAAAAACTTGCTTTCTATTCTCCACCATTTCGATTTCATCTTCGCGAATTCTTGGTTAAGCTGCAACAGTCCGCTTATAACGGCCTTGAAATCATGATTCATTTTTGAGTATCGGTCGTGGTCTATTTTATTGTGCGTTCTAAAATCGGTAACATTAAAAGTGTCTATAACTATGCCGTCCTTACGCGTAAAGATTTTCGCATCGTGAATATTCGCGTCGTTAATGGAAAGAACTCCGCAGAGCTTAGAAAGAAGAGAGGGGAAATCGCGAGTAATAACAGTGATGTTAGTGAAGTCTTCAAACTCTTTAAACAATGCGGAAATAGTAACGCCTTTTTGAATTTCCTCTATGTGCCTCGCGATTTCCTCGTCGGAAAACTGATGAGCGTAACCAATATCGTTGATCGATTCCATATGCTCCTGGACGTGCGATTCCGATATTAGCTGAGAGTGCTTGCTTATCTCGCTGGGTTCCACGTAGATACTCGAGATAAGCAGTTCCTCGCCGCTCTTCTGCTCTTCCAGCATGGCTTTCGATTTTTTATAAAGCTCGGCTAGCAGATCGCTCTTCCATGAAGTCCACACCGCAGGATTAACAGCCGAAAGATCGGCATAGGTAACAAGGTAAAGGAGATCGAGTTCACGAGTAGAGTTGAACCGGGAGGTAAAATTATTAAGCGTCTCGGGATCGTTTAGGTTCCGCCTGAAAGCCACCTGCTCCATCACCAGATGATTTCTTACAAGAAAAGATACCGGTTCTATCTCCTCTTCGCCGTATCCGAGTCGGTTCATTATAGAGGAAGCCATCTCGGCGCCAATAATCTCGTGACCGGAAATGTTTATCGGTTTTGCAATGTCGTGGAAAAGCAGAGCAAGATGGAGTATTTCCCTGTCTTTTAGACTGTTGTAAATTTTGCCGAGAGGAGATGTATCTTTTTCGAGCTTCTCCAAATTCTCTATTGTCATCAGCGTATGCTCGTCGGCGGTGTAGCAGTGATAAACGCCGTGCTGAAGAAACCCGATCAGATCGTTAAACTCCGGCATAAATGCCTTAAGCACTCCCAGTTCATTCATCACGGATAAAGTCTGTCCGACTCCCTTCGGCAGACGAAGTATTTCCCTGAAGAACACCGACGATTCAACTTCGTTCACTTTAAGGTCGCTGAAGTCTTCGACAACCTCGATAATTGTGGAACGCAGATTCTCATCAAAATGTGCGCTGTAAAGCCCGCGGTAATAAAAAGCCCTTAATATATCGGACAGACTTAAATCAGGTTTACCGCTGCCTGTATTAAGTGAAATGGTTTTCCCTTTGAGTATAAAATCTTCGTCAAGATCAATGGCGAGAGAATCAGGAAGCGGATTTGAGATCTCTTCCTGGAATTTTTTAACCATCGATTTTGAAAATCTGTTAATTGTGTTTGATGCATTAAAATACTCGTGCATAAAGGACGAGAGAGCATCCTTGCGGTGAACTAGCAGAGAAGAGATTTTCTTCTGCGCGCCGAACTCGAACCGGTCGTTCTTCTGCTGCGAGGAAAGATGAAGAAGATTTCTAACCGTCATTATTAATTTATAACCGTTAAGAAGTCTTTTGCATTCGTTGTTTGTAGTATATTTATTGTTCCTCAAAAGATCGATGAACGCTTCCGCCTGGGTAACTTCGCTCTGTTTGTTTATCTGCGTTCTGTTCATCAGTATGTACATCCACTCAATAGACTGGAAATCCCGCAAACCACCGGCAGAGAGTTTTACGTTCGGCTCCAGGACTTTCGGTGAATCCCCGTACTTCTCGTAGCGCTGCCCTATATCGGCGAACATCTCCTGGAGAAGTTTAGCTTTCACTTCGTCGTTGATAAGAGTAAAAAGCGTTTGATTCCATTGACTGTATAATGGCTCATAGCCGAGAAGAAAGCGCGTTTCGAAAAACTGCGTAAATGTATGAAGATCGGTATTAAGATATTTTTCTATATCCGATAATTCCCGAACGGTGTGCGAAGCCTCCAGACCGTTATCCCAAAAACGGGTAACGAGTTTGGCTATATTTTCCTTGTTCTGCTCAACCGAATCGGTTATAAACATAAGATCGATATCGGAGTAGGGAGAAAGTTCTCTTCGGCTGAAGCTGCCGGCCGAAGCGAGTACAAAATTAAATTTTTCGCCTGCCGCTAATTTGCGTATATATTCTTCTACAAGAAGGCTGTACGAAACGCTGAACTTGAATGCATCTTTCTGCCTGGCATTTGCCTGAAACAGTTTTCCCCGTTTGTTCATAAATTCTTGTTTTAATCTCGAAGCAGGAGTCATATTTTCACTCTCATAAAATTATCCGAAGCCGAATTTGTTTATGCTTTCAGGGAAACTTTTCCGGACAAAAACTTATTTCTTCTTAAAATTCGGAGCAGTGTATTCCGCTTTAACTACAGAGGAGATTCCTCCACGAACGTTGAAATCAGCAGTTATCATCATATAACGGGGCTTGCATACTTCAACAAGATCATTTAGGATTTTGTTTGTTACGCTTTCAAAGTAAATACCGTCGTTCCTGAATGAATTTAAATAAATTTTTAAAGATTTCAATTCAATACAAAGTTCATCGGGAATGAACTCAATTTTCATTGTTGCGAAATCGGGCTGGCCGGTTTTCGGACAAACCGATGTAAACTCCGGCGCGGTATGAATAACCGAGTAATCCCTCTCAGGGTATGCATTCTGAAATACTTCCAGAAGCTGAATTTTATCGCTCATTATCTCCTCAAAAAGAATTTTATGTCTTAATGCTAATTTGTTTTTTAATCGTAATCAGGGCGCACTTTATATTTTATGGGGTCCTGAAGTCCGGCCCTTTTGAAGCCTCTCAGCCTTAAAGCGCAGCTGTCGCAGACTCCGCAGGCTTCGTCTTCTCCGGTGTAGCAAGACCATGTTAGATGAAGAGGCGCTCCGAGCTCCACACCTTTTTTGACGATGTCGGCCTTGGAAAAGTTTATTATCGGCGTCTCAATTTTAATTTTGGTTTCGGGTTTTGTGCCGGCATCGGCCATTTTTTCAAATGCGGAAAAGAATTCCGGTCGGCAGTCCGGGTAACCGGATGAGTCTTCATAAACAGCGCCCATAAAAACGGCACTGGCGCCGAGCACTTCGGCCCAGCTAACGCACGCCGATAAAATGCCGGCATTTCTAAAAGGCACGTATGAAGAAGGAATTTCTTTACTGTTTAAGTCTGCCGCAGTTACGTTTATTTTTGTATCGGTTAATGATGATCCGCCTATCTTTCCGAGGTGAGTAAAATCGATAACAAGCCGTTGCTCTACATTGTAGAAGTCCGCAATATCATTAAAAGCTTTCAGCTCTCTTTTTTCGGTCCTCTGTCCGTAGTTAATATGAGCGAAAGCCAGGTTGTACGATCCTCGCGCTATTGCTGCGGTAACACAGCTGTCCATTCCGCCGCTTACAGCAACAACAGCAATTTTTCTTTTTTCTAACATTTCCCAGCGTTTAAATATGAGTTGTAAAGATAAGAAAATAGGCGGTTACAAAGAAGGGACAAATCTATATTACAAGCCCGTTAATGTGCTGCGGTACGCATTTTTAGTTTATTATTTCCGATGAATAAAACCGCCGCTATAAAAGCGACAATGGAGGATAATAAAAACGGAACCGATGAGCCGAATGCGTCCCATAATACGCCGGTTACAAATGATCCTAGCATCATAGCCAAGCCCGTGAGCATAGTTAAAAGTCCTATCGCGCTTCCCCGTTTTTCGTCCGGAATCATGTCCGATACCCACGCCTTTGCCACGCCTTCCGTTGATGCCGCGTAGATACCGTAAAGTACAAAAAGTCCCCATATAAAATGCTCCGACGGAGAAAGAGCGAACCCCAGATACACCGCCGAGAAGAGAAAGAGTCCGGCAACAAATACTTTCTTTTTGCCAACGTCGTCCGACAATCTGCCGAGAGGATACGAAGCGGATGCGTAAACAAGGTTATAAAAAATATAGCCGAGTATTGCCTGTGTGCTTGAATGCGAAATGTTTTGAGACTTGAGTATCAGGAATACGTCGCTGCTGTTTACAAGCGAAAAAAGCGTTACAAGAATAATAACCGTTTTATACTGCGCCGGCGACGATTTCCAAAATTCAGAATAACGCTCTTTCATCTTTACTTTAAGAGCGGCAGCTTTGTCTTTTACAAATGCTGTAAATGATACAGCAATTACGGAAGGGATAAATGCTACAAGAAATATTAATTTAAAATCATTGTGATAAAAGTGAAGAAGCAGTAAAGCGGCCACTGGTCCGATAGCCGCGCCAAGAGTATCCATTGCCCTGTGAAAACCGAAAACGGCTCCCGAATTTCCGTCAGCGTTGCCGGCAAGCAAAGCATCTCTCGGAGCGGTTCTAATCCCTTTTCCGATTCTATCGCCGACCCTGGAATAAAGCACCGCTGATATGTACGGAAATAAGCCCGGCAGCGGTTTTGCCAGCGCCGAAAGTCCGTATCCTATTACTACGAAGATCGAGCGCTTTCCGAACTTGTCCGAGAGCCTGCCTATATATCCTTTTAAAAATCCGGCTATAAATTCCGCGATCCCCTCAATAATTCCTACCACTGCCATAGATGCGCCAAGCACGGTTGTAAGGAAGAGAGGCGTTACGGGATAAAGCATTTCGCTTGCTATGTCGGTGAAAAGGCTGACAAGTCCGAGCAGCAATACTTGGCGCGATATTTTTTTAAGTGTCAATTTAGCCGCAATTTTTTTTTGTAGCTTAAAATAATAGTGCGAGAGTTAATAATCATTATAATTAACGATATTTTTTATTCATCCTAAAAGCCGCCCTGCGTAAAGAATAATTGAAGTAAAGATGCATCTTTAGTAATTTAGGAAATAATTAAATATCGATTTCTCAAATAAGTATATCAGAGGGAATAATGCGAAAAAAAGTTATTGCCGGCAACTGGAAGATGAACAACGACCTTACGGAGACACAAAATCTTATTACAAAATTAACAAGCGGCTTAAGCGGCGAAACCGTTAACAGCGAAGTAATAGTTTGCCCGCCTTTCACCTCGCTGAGCGAAGCGAATTCTTTATTGAAAAATACGCAGGTAAAGCTGGGCGCTCAAAACATGTATTTCGAGGAAAGCGGCGCATATACGGGCGAAATCTCAGCCCAGATGCTTAAAAGCGTAGGCTGCGAATATGTTATCCTAGGCCATTCCGAGAGAAGAACAATATTCGGTGAAGATGACGCTACAATAAATAAAAAAATGAAGAAAGCACTTTCAAGCGGATTAAAACCTATTTTCTGCGTCGGCGAGACTCTCGCGGAACGGGAATCGGGCACAACTAAAGATGTGGTTAAACGTCAGGTTACGCAGGGACTAAAAGAGATTTCGGCAGAGGAGCTGGAAAAAGTGATAATTGCCTAGGAACCGGTTTGGGCAATAGGCACAGGAAAAACGGCAACTCCCGCTCAGGCAGAAGAAGTACATGAGTTCATAAGAGGTTTAATTGCATACATTTACTCGGAAAAATCCGCAGAAAATATAGTCATTCAGTACGGCGGCAGCGTAAAACCGGATAATGCGAAAGAATTGCTGTCTCAAAAAGATATTGACGGCGCACTCGTCGGCGGTGCATGTCTTAAGGCAGATTCGTTTATCGCCATTATTAAAGCATCCTAAATATCTAAAAAATAAGACTTTATCTACGGCGGCAAATTCGCTATCCGTTCTTTGCCGCCACAATATTTACATTGCTTTCCCCTCTTTTCTTTAGTATATTTGTCGGTTTAATTTTTATAAATTAGGACGCAATATACGGATGGGCTTCCCGAAAATTATCTCTTTTGCAATTCTTCTCTTCCTCC
>JBJKTB010000434.1:0-4946 GCA_046703345.1 Ignavibacteriaceae bacterium | reverse complement strand
TCCCGGCATGTTAGCTACGCAGTAGTGAAGAACTCCGTCTACTACGTATGTCGGATTTTCGTGTGTGGTCGGCTTGCAGGTTTCAATTCATCCGCCCTGATCTACCGAAACGTCTACTATTACCGATCCTTCTTTCATCAGACTGAGCATATCCTTGGTAACTAGCTTAGGAGCTTTTGTACCCGGTATAAGAACCGCGCCGATAACCAGATCTGCTTTCGGAAGTCCGGCTTTGATGTAATATTCGTTAGACATCATTGTAGTAACGTTCTTAGGCATTACGTCGTCAAGATATCTTAATCTGTAAAGATTGTTGTCGTAAATAGTAACTTTAGCGCCGAATCCTGCCGCTATCTTGGCTGCGTTGGTTCCTACAATACCGCCGCCGAGTACCATTACTTCTGCGGGGCCTGTTCCGGGAACACCGCCCAGAAGCATTCCTCTTCCGCCCATTGCCTTCTCTAGATACTTCGCGCCTTCCTGCGGAGCCATTCTTCCGGCAACTTCGCTCATCGGTATAAGAAGCGGAAGCGATCTGTCAGGTCTCTGTACGGTTTCATATGCAATCGCGATACATTTTGACTTCATCATCGCTTCTGTAAGCTCTTTGCTTGCGGCGAAGTGAAAATATGTAAACAGTATCTGTCCCTCGCGGATAAGTTTGTATTCGGGACTTATCGGTTCTTTAACTTTCATTATCATTTCCGCGTTGGCGAAAATTTCCTTAGGAGTAGCCGCTATCTCGGCGCCTACGGCTTTATAATCCGCGTCCGAAAATCCGCTGCCCGCTCCGGCGTTTGTTTCAACTACCACTTTATGGCCGTTCTTAATTAAGGTCTGTGCGCCGACGGGTAACAAAGCTACTCTGTTCTCGTTGGTTTTTATCTCTTTTGGAACACCTATTAACATTTTGTACCTCTTACTTTGCTCGGCTATGCGGCCGATTTTAATAATGCATTTTTTGATTTTATTATGAGCTTGACGAAACTCTCTTCCGGAAGAAGCTCATTGGCGGTCTCCAGTACATCTGCCGCCGTCACAGCATCTATCCTTTTGATGGCTTCGTCTGTTGTCCTGATTTTATTGAAATATAATTCGGACTGTGCCATCCGGATCATCCTATTAGAGGTGCTCTCAAGACTCAGAAGCATATTCCCCTTTATAGACTCTTTTGCTTTTTTCAGCTCACGCTCGGAAACTTTTGTTTCCCTTAATTTCTTAAATTCTTTTAACACAATAGCCATCGCGCGCTCCATCATCTTCTCGTTTGTAGAAAAGTATACCCCGAACGCCGATGTATCCAAAAATGAGTTCAAAAATGTGTTGATCTGATATGCAATTCCGTTCTTCTCTCTAACCGATTGGAATAATCTGGAACTGCTGCCTTCTCCCAAAACCTGCGATAGCACCGCAACCGCGTCGCGTCCCTGATCTTTATATCCGTATGTTGATTTCCCGATTATCGCGTGTATCTGCTGTATTTCTTTTTCTATAAAATCCGATCTCGGCTGCACCGCTTCTCCGGAAAAGTATTTCCTTCTGCAGGACGAGTTACCGAGATCTCTTGTTAAATATTTTTCCGCAAGCCTTATAAGCTTCTCATGCTCAACCGCGCCCGAGGCCGCTATTATTATCCTGTTAAATCCGTATTTCTCTTTTATGAAATTGAAAAGATCGAGCTGTGTAAATTTCTATATATTCTTTTCTGTGCCGATGATCGGCAGGCTCAACGAATTTCCGGCGAAAATTATTTCTTCAAACTTATCGAATATAAGCTCTTCGGGATTGTCTTCGATGTCGTAAAGCTCGTCAACTACAACGCTCGCTTCTTTCCTTATCTCAGCCGGTTTGAAAGCCGGGTACTGCACCATGTCGGCCAGAACTTCAAATGTTTTTTCTATATGATTGCCGAGACCGCGGCCGTAATAACAGGTATGCTCCTTTGAGGTAAATGCGTTAAGATAACCGCCCACTGATTCGATATCGTCGGCGATTTTCTTTGCCGAGCGCTTTTTTGTGCCTTTAAACAGCATATGCTCTATAAAATGTGTTATGCCGTTGTTTTTAAGGTTTTCGTCGCGCGAGCCTACGTTGAACCAGAATCCCAGGGAAAAGGACTTTATGTGGGGTACCGTCTCGGAAATTATCTTAATTCCGCCGGGCAGGATCGTTTTATTATACTGGCTCAAAACTGTATTTTTTCCGTAAAATATAGAAAAATGTGAATTCAAATATAGAGAAATGGGTATATGTAGTCAAGGAAATGAAGGGTTTACAAGGGCTTCTGAATCGTGAGTCACCTTCAATGAAATTGCTGAATTGATATATTGATAAATGGTTTATTCGGTTTTACAAGAGATTTGTTTTTCCGGCTTCTCCCGCGCGCGTATTATTTTTATCCCGAATTCTTTCTCCGCCTTCCGACCTCCCTGTCCGGCGTAGTCCCGACGTGTCGGGACGAAGCCGGATGACCTCATAATACCCTCTGCACCGCTCCTCCTTAAACGCTCCCTTAAAAATGCGCCGGTATTACCTTCGCCTGGATTACCGCAGCTTTCAGAATTTTAGTGATCCCTAGGTCGGGCATTTCTATTTGAATAATATATATACCGCTGCCAAGAGGTATGCCGTAATCATTGTAGAGATTGATCCTCTGAAATTGATCCTGAGTATTTTTATAAATCGTTTTTATAAGTCTGCCGTCTAGCGAGAACATTCTTATGTTCGCCCGCCGGGGAAGATGAATAAGTGTAATATACTTTTCATAATCATTTCCCTGCTGGTAATTGTAGCCTTAATACGGAGTAGGGAAAACATTAATTTTTTGAACGTCCTCTTTAGCAAGCTGCATGTCGTTTAAAATTCCCGGCGACTTAAATTCAAATACATCATTTACCGTAAGAAGTTTATTGGAGTAAAACCTGATTACCGTTCCCGCCGGAGGCCAATTTTCTGTACCGCCGATATAACAAAATACCAAATTGTTGATAGAGAAAAGATTTCCTCCGTGCCGGTCTGCCCAGTAGCCGCTTGCCGAACCGTCGTTCTTGGGATCGTACACTGCTCCGGCTCCGCCAAGTTTGATGCATTCCTGAGCAAATCTTTGATAACCGTCCTTCCCCTGAGGATCCGCAAAAAATATCCTGTCTGATGCGGGATAAGCAATATTCTCAAATCTGCCGCTCGAATATTGTATAGTGTTGTATCCCGGCTTATTTTCATAAACGAACGGTATCATCTGCCTATCGTCCGACTGATCATCGGGCGTCGTCTGTCCCAAATCCCAAATTTGGAAAGGCATTGTAATAATCGAATCCGAAGTGAATGCCTTCACACCGTAATTGGTTCCCGCCGTAAACCTGATTTCGAAATTTCGGTTGTTTAGTACCCCGGGATCGGATATTAAATGATCGGTGGTATATGTTCCGGATGTATCCTCTAAGAAATATGTATGGTTTGAATTCGGACTCAGCCAGACTGTATTTCCGTTGTACGGCATTCCGGATGCATCATATTGCGAAGGAGTAAGCGCCTTTCCCCCGTAGTTTGTTTCTACGATCCCGTGTCCGTTTTCTCCGAATCCCGGTGAGGCCGGCCTTATATTCAGCAGTATTCCGTCGATGATAAGCGAACTATCGCTGAAAGAAATATTCCGAAGCTTTTCTGCGCCGGTCGTGACATCTGTAAGATTCCATACAAGGCTCCCCGAAACCGAGTCAAACGTTATCTTATATGTATCCCCGGTCTGAAGAGACGGGTCTATTACTTCAGCTAAAACGTTTGTCGTGCTTCCGCCGGCGGTATGTTCAACTTCAATCTGCTGGCCGGTTTCTCCAAGGTACCTTTCCCCGGGATTCGTACTTTGAGGAATTACAGTGATCAGTTTGAAAGATGACTCCTGCACCGGATCAAAAAACAACGGAGAAGAGTTGTAGCTGTAAGCAGTAACCGCAAAGTAATATTTAGTACCGTTTATAAAAGGAAGACCTGTCAAAGTATCTTTATTTAACTCGATATAGCGCTTTATGCCAGAGTCTGTTGCGTACTGAGATATTCCGGTTAATATTCGTCCTGTAAACGGATCTACATACTTCTTGACTATAGAAGTTATTCCGTCCTTAACATCATATGTAGCCAGTCTTACCGCGTTCTTTAACGTTGAATCGGCTGAAGCAAGTTGGTAAACATTATAACCTTCGAACTTGCGGCCCGTCGAATTAAAATTTTCCGTTATCTCTACTGCGTTAAAATTATTCCCCCAGTTTAGTATTACTCCCTGGCCGGATCCGCTTGCCGATACTTCAGGCGCTGCAGGAGGACCGGGCGGAGTAAAATTGTTTTTGTACATCAATTCTCATAAGGCATGTATGATTTGAGAAGGCTGACCGATGAAAGATTATTTGCCCCAGGAATCGCGCCGGCAAGTATCTCAGCAAATACCACTTCCTGAGTGTCTGACGGCGCCATGTTCACTGAACCGGATGAGACCATTATTCTTTTATCAAAAGCAGAAGGATCCAAAAATCCTTGTCCGGTTACGGGATCGCCTGAATACGGGAAAGCCGTCGTTCCCCCGCCTAAATCCGCAGGCACCGGAAAATATTCCCCGTTTTTCAATTTGCCTTGCAAATAATTGTACATATCAAGCGTTCCCTGATATTTCCCCTGCGGAGGATCTCCTTCCGGATAAGGTGATAACTTAAATAGATATCCAATCGCCGTCATAGGAAGATTCTTTTTCCCTATTATAATTCTTCCGTTTAAAATTGCCGTGTCGGAAGGGCTACCGCTGGTTATAGGCCCTTGTATAAGATGAAAGCCTATCGCCGGCGGAGAAAGTTCCTTGTAAATTGCGTCAACCGGATTTTTATTGTAAGTATATCCGGTATTAAGCAGAGTATCGCATCCGTCAAGATCATCTCCGGCATCGCCGATATCCGCATCGC
>JBJKTB010000433.1:0-5105 GCA_046703345.1 Ignavibacteriaceae bacterium | reverse complement strand
ATTTTTAGAAAAGCCGGTTTTAATGCCTATATTACCGAAGAAGGAGCCAGAATCCTCTCCATTTTAGCGGAAACCAGTATTCAGCTGATTATCATGGATATAAATCTGAAGAATACTTATCTTAACGGTGAAAAGATCGACGGGATTAAACTTTCTTATCAAATTAAACAGAAAGCTGAATATTCTAAGATACCGGTTCTTCTTGTCTCGGCTTATTCACCTACTCTTAAAGGAGAAAGTTTTTTCAAGGACAGTTTGGCCGAAGATTATATCACCAAACCCATAGTCGATTTCAACATTTTGATTAACAAAGTAAACAGTCTTATACTGAATTAAACCGATGGAAAAAGACAAAATATTAATTGTCGAAGACGAAAAGGATACGCTTTTCATTCTGGATAAACTGCTTACCAAGAACGGCTATAAGGTTTATACCTCTTCAAACGGGCAGGAAGCACTTAAAGTTCTGGATGAAATTCTTCCGGATGTAATAATAGCCGATTGGACAATGCCGGTTATGGACGGACTGGAGCTTTGCAATATCATCAAAAAAGACGAGCGGTTTAAGCTAATCTATTTTATAATTTTAACGGCAAGAGCCTCTTTGAAGGACCGGGTTACGGGGCTTGATATCGGAGCTGATGATTTTCTAGTGAAGCCCGTGCAGAATCAGGAACTTCTCGCAAGAATCAGATCGGGCATCCGGATACACAACCTGCAGAACGAACTTAAAAATATTGAACACGACAGGGCGATAGTAGAGATGGCCTGCACTATCGGCCACAAAATTAACAATCCCTTAAGCAGTTTGATGTTTTCCGTTAAAAACATACATGACGAACTAAAATCCGGCAATAAAAGCGGCTTAGAGGAAGATCTTCAGCTTATAAATGAATCTATAGAAAGAATAAAAAGCCTGGCCAACGATCTTGTTCACCTTAAAAATCCCACCGTTATAGACTATACGTCGAACAACAAAATGATAAAATTGGACTAACTACACTTAATATTTCGGCTCTTCCTTTCGATAATAGTAGGGGAGTGGAATATGCTTGACAAAATTAATGGAATTAATCTAAAAAGTGACTACAGCAATACTGGAAAACCTGCCGTATCAGGAGGTTTTTCGGGGGCGTACTCGAGGAAAATGGATATCCATGACTCGATCATGATTTCTCCGGCAATGCTGTATCTGAATCAGATCAATTGGAGGCTCAAGGAATTTAAGCATACTTCCAACGAGAAAATTTTCATTAGTTTCATTGTATCTCAAATAGAATTTAAAACTTCTATAGAAATTAATAATATAGATAATATTTCGGGACTGAACTACTCGGTTTCAAAATACGGAGACGGAATGAATAAACGATCGGAAGCTACTGGAGATCTTTACGTGAGACTAGACAAGATATCGTATAACGAAGAACCCAGATTGATAAATTTTTCCGCTCTTAACATATTCTTTCAGCGCATATTTTCTCTGAACATCCATACCGAATTAACTCGTAATGATTCGAAAGTTATAAACGATCTTATGGACGGGATTGCAGGCGGAATAAAAACCGAATTTGATTATCTAAACAATTTTCTTTTCATATTTTTAGATAAGTTGAACGGTATCAGAATCAACCGGAAAGAATTTCACATTGCCGGTGAAAGTAATGCTGTTGTAATCAAAAAAATAAAAATGTTGCATGCAGAATAATATCAGTATTGAGAAAGAAAACGAGAAAAATATACCTCATTCTTTTGCTAAATTTGAGGAGCTTTATACTCTATCTGAAACTAATCCCCTTATTGTAGTTGACCTGAACGGCAATATAGTCTTTATGAATAATTCTTTTAAGAATTCATTCAAATTAAAAAAGGGAATTAATTTTTTCGAACTCGAGACAGAACCTGATCTGGGTTTTCTACTCTCCTCCTTAAGCGGAAGTTCATATAATAATTTTTCATTCGATCTGATTTTTACGCCCGGAATAGACTTGGACGAGTACGAATACAACATTGAGCTTGAGAGAATTTTTATTCATGCTAACGAGTACTTCCTTGTAATTTTTTACTCTCAGAAAGAAAAGCGGAAATTGGAAGAGCGGATGAACAACCTACACAACGCTCTGGATTACGGCAAGATACCCGTTCTTATAACCAACAATAAAGGCATTATAACATACGCGACAAATTCTTTCGAGAAAATTCTTCAAACAAATATCGAGTCGATTTATAAGAAAAGTATTGTCGAAACCTTATCTATCTACTTAACCAAGGAAGAGCTGAAAGAGGTAGAAGATGCAATTTACAATTCGCATATATGGACTAAGACAATACCCTGTATTGAAGACAAAGAAACGATAACATACAAATAACTTAAATTAAATCCGGTAATCAGTAAGAGCGATGACACTTTAAACTTTGTGCTTACCGCAAACGATATAACCAACTAAATATTGATGAACGAACTGACCAAAAAGTCTGAAAGCCGTCTTCGTTCAATTATAAACAATATATCTGATCTTCTGTTAATTTTGAAACGGAAGAACGGGCTGCTGCTTTTTGAGAATGCGAACGATAATTTTTGCAAGGCGTTCTCAATCAATAAATCAGAGTCCAATAAAAAAGAAATTAATGCCGTGCTTGAGGGAAAACTGCTGGAAGAAATAATCGAGCATATTAAGAAGTTTGATCATCCGAGTGCGCATTCCATAAAATTTCAGTACAACAGCGACGGATTCAGACATTACTCGGTAAAAATATCGTACATAGATGACAAACTAGAAGACGAGAGAATATATATTGTTAGTCTGCAAGATATCAGCGACCAGTACCTGTATCAGGAACAGCTTAAGAAAGCATACGACAAAGAGACAAACCTGAATAAACTTAAGACGTCATTTCTCGAGAACATGTCGCATGAGATCAGAACCCCGTTGAACGCAATTCTCGGTTATTCTGAAATTATAGACGAGAGTGTAAAGATGAGCGACTTCGATACGGTAAGTGAATTAACAAGTTCGGTTAAAGATGTGCTGCACAGAGTAGTTAATCTTTTCGGGAACATCGTTGAGGTATTTCAGATTGATTCGGGCGAAGCGCAGCTCGAAAGAGAATACTTTGATTGCAACGCCGTGTTAAAGGCAGTGTGCAACAAAAAAATCAAAGAAGCAGATAACAAGGGGCTCGATTTTAACATGCTTATCGATCATACTCCGCTGTATATTGTAGCCGATCCGTCGAAACTCGATAAAGTGATTTTTTCGTTAGTGGATAACTCAATAAAGTACACAGACAGCGGAGAAATACTCGTAGCTTCAAAGCTTGTAGGAAACGAAATAAACTTAATAATAGCCGATACCGGTAAAGGCATAAAGGAACATGAACTGAATCGGATGCTGGAGCCTTTTACTCAGGAGGAAGAAGGTTATTTTAGAAATTATGAAGGTGCCGGGCTGGGACTAACTGTAGCTTATAAATTAACAAACCTGATGGGCGGTAAATTCGATATAAAGAGCAAGGAGAAAAAAGGCACCAAGATTACAATAACTTTTCCTGTTCAGAAAGCACCGTTGTCCTGACTTATTCCTTATTCCGCTAGTTTAAACCTTACCCTTAGAACTCCGTCTACATAATCTGTAGAAATTATTTTAAGCGATCCTATTTCTTCTGTGGATTTCACATGAACTCCGCTGCATGGGCATGAATCGTAATCGCCTATTCGAATAATTCTTATGGTGTTGCCCGCGTCATCTGGGAGACGCTGCAGGTTAAAGGTTTTTTCCGCTTCATCCCGTGTGAGAAAATCTTCTTTCACCAACATATTTTTAGAGATTACATCGTTTACGCGGGATTCCAATTCCGCTATTTCAGCGGGCGCAAGATCCCTATCAAATCTATAATCGCATTTCGATTTTTTCTTCTCTATGTGGGCGCTGAAAGATCTTCCGCAGCCGAACATTCTGACCATAGTCTGATTGAGAATATGTTCCGCAGAATGCATGCGGGGGTCGTATGATTTACTCATCGTATTTACTTTGTAATTTAAAATTGTCCAAAGTTAATATTTCCTTCGCATAAATGCATACTAAGGCACGCAGTTTAGCAGTCTAAAATTCTTCCGGAAATTTGCTTCATTTTCACGCGTAAAAATTTTTGTCCTACACTTATTGCCGTTTACAGCAGAAAAATGTAATTTGGGTTAAACGTTTAACTATTTTGGTTGCCGCGCAGAACAATTGATTAATTTTTCAAGTTTCATGGTTCAAATATTCCCGCGGGAGAATGAGTTAGGTTAACTTTCTCCGGCCTCACCGGCCGGTTAATACAACTCGGAGGATTAGAAATGAAAAAATCATTTACGTGGGGAATGACTTTTCTGCTTCTTACGTTCGCTGTTTCATTTTTCTCATCGTGCGGGCAAAAGACGGATTTTGCCAAATTAAAAAAAGAGCTTGAGGTTAAATATAACGGCAACGCCAAAGTCTCCGTCGGTTCGGCGTATGTCGGCGTGGAATTCCATCACAGTACTTTTCTTCCTCAAAGAATAAGCTTCTATTATCCGGTTGCGAACAGCATCGACTTAAGCACGGATTACTGGAAGCGCGATACTACTTTTATAATGGCCGCCGGACTGAAGATAGGCAGCGGCAATAAGGAATGGCTCGGAACCGAACCATACGCGTTTACCTCTACACCCTACAGCGTTACGTTTCATAAGACCGATCCTCAGAAATCGGTTGACGTAACCTACGACTTCTGTAAAGACAAACCTGCTATGGTTGTTACTTACGATATTACGAACAACGGGAAAAGTACCGAGGCGTTCGAATTCTATACTCAGCTTCAATTAGCTTTAAAAACCTGCCATACTTATGCTCTCGAAGATACCGCAGTAACAAGCTTCGATAAAACCGGCGACGCAATTCATGCTTCATTCAACGATGTAGGCACTCAGCACGCCGCGGTATTTGTAGCTAACGCCGGCGAGAAACCTGAAAGCTTCAACTCTGTGGGATCATTAACGTGTTCCAGAACTCCAGACAGCGAGCCGTGGTATAAGCAAGGCGGGCCTTTAGGTAATCGTGTTCAGCCTGCAATTAATCCGGGAATAC
>JBJKTB010000432.1:0-3900 GCA_046703345.1 Ignavibacteriaceae bacterium | reverse complement strand
ATTCTATTTGCTCACAGAATAAATTAAAATATGTTTTATCATTGCAGTTTAATCTTCCTCAATGAGGCGCAATATCGTCGGCAGCACTATCAGTAAAAGCGGAAGCGCAATAATAAATCCGCCGATGATCGCTATTGCCAGCGGCTGATGCATCTGGGCTCCTGTGCCTATTCCGAATGCCAGCGGCAGAAGTGCAATAATGGCGCCGAATGCCGTCATCAGCTTGGGGCGAAGCCTTGTCGATATTGAAAATACAATCGCTTCCTCCTTGCTTAAATTCCCCTTCTTCGCCTCCCTGTACTGCAGGTACGTAAAAATCGAGTTCTCGCCTATTATTCCCACAATCATTATTATGCCCGTATAACTGCCGACATCTAAGGGAGTACCAGTGACAAATAATCCGAGCAGGCTTCCGGCTATTCCGAGCACTGCTATAAAGATTATTGCGATGGCAATCTTTATCTTCCTGAAGAGGAACAAAATTACAGTGAAGACTAATAATATCGCCAGAACAAGAATCAGCATAAGGTCGCTGAAAGCTTTCTGCTGTTCCTCGTAAGATCCGCCGTATACAATTTCATAGCCGGGCGGAAGATGAATTTCTTTTTTAATTTTGCTTCTTATCTCCGCAAGTGTACTTCCCAGATCCCTGTTGTTCAGTCTTCCGACCACATCGTAAAGCTGTTTCAGATTTTCCCTGTCTACTTCGGGAACGCCTTTCACCATGCCGATATTCACGAACTCGCTTATGGGCTTAATAGTTCCGTCGTTCAGCGAAACAAAACTGTGCTTCAGATCGTCAAGGGTGTTGGTCATCTTGCCCTCAAACATCCGGATATTAATAAGCTGATTACGGCCCAGCACATTCCCCACCACCGTTCCTTTGATTTCGGAATTAATCTGATACTGGAGCCGGCTCGGAGTTAAGCCGTACTGTGCAAGAGCAGCGTACTTAGGTTTAAATATTATCTCCGGGCCGGAAATCGTTATGCCGTCGAATACATCAGCGGTACCGCGCGTATTCTCAACTATGCCGGCAACTTTATCCGCAATCTCGGCTATCTTATTCTGATCTTCGCCGAATACTTTGATTGAGATCGGCTGTTTAGTTGCAATCAGATCGCCGAGCATATCTTCAATAATCTGCCCGAAATCTACCTGAAGAGCCGGAAGTTTAGCCTCTACTCTTTTCCTTATATTATCCGCAACTTCGTCAGTTGAAAGTTCTCTTTTCTTTTTAAGCTGTATCGTATAGTCGCCGGTATTCGGTTCGGTAATAAAGAAGCCGTTCTGGGTACCTATCTGCCTTGAGAAAGATTTCACTTCAGGCGTGGTCTGAAGTATATGATCGACCACATCAAGCATTCTGTCGGTCTCCTCAAGCGATGTGCCGGGAGGGCTTACAAAGTCGAGTACAATAGATCCCTCATCCATCTGGGGCAGGAAACCGGACGGCAGTTTGGGAATTATAAAATAGGATAACACCGCAAGGAGAATAACAAACACAGCAGACAGCGCAGGCCTTCGTATAAAGAAATAAACCCAGTTTCTAGTTTTAATTTCCTTCTGCTTTTTAAGCGCAGATTCCTTTTTCGAAAATAAGAGATAAATTACCGGCAGGCCGATCCATGTTACAAAGAAAGAACAAACCAGAGTAATTATCATCGTGTTGGTTAGTACCTTAAAGTACGCGCCGGCAACGCCGCGCATCAAAAAGAAGGGAAGAAATATTACTATAGTGCTCAGTGACGAGCCGATCATCGCAGGTATCAGATACTTCACTGCTTTAATCACCAGAGTATTGCTGGTTTCCTCGGGATTTTCCTCGTGCGTGCGGTGAATCTGTTCGACCACAACTATCGCGTCGTCAATTATAAGTCCGATGGCGGCGGCAATTGCGCCTATCGTCATAATGTTAACGGTATAATTCATAGCATACAATACTATTATCGTAAGACAAAGCGTAACGGGGATTGTAACCAGAATAACCGAGCTTGCTTTAACAGACTTTAAGAAGAGAACCGTAACAAGTATCGCCAGCAGAAGTCCTACCCAAACTACATCCCTTATGCTTCCGATCGCATCCGAGACAAATTCCGCCTGGTTGTAGAAGGGTCTGATCTCAACACCTTTGGGAAGTATCTTCTGCAGGTCCGGAAGCTGCTTCTCAACAGCGTTTACCACATCAATTAAATTGGCGTTCGGCTGTTTTAAAACGTGAATTATCGGTACAACCTCGCCGTTGGCTTTAATTTTAACGTAACTTTTTTCCGCCCCTATCTGAATTTTTGCAATATTCTTAAGCCGAATGATTCTATGCTGAATATTTAAAATAGCTAGATCAGCGAGCTCTTCCCTGCTGTTCTGTGTGGCTTCGGTAATTGTAAGATACAATCTGTCGTAATCGTTAAGATAGCCCGTTGATGAGATGAAATTCGCCTCGGAAATTTTATTAGCGACTGTCTCAGGAGTAATCTTAAGATTGCTCAGTTTTACGGGATCAAGTATTACATGATACTCTTCAACTTTTCCGCCGGCAACACCCACTTCGGAAATCCCGCTAATCCTAGAGAGAAAAGGCTTGACAGTATACTCAGCTATGTTCCTCAGTTCAATATCGCTGTAGCCCTTGCCTTCAAGCGAAAACCCCATGATGGGAAATATCGAAGGGTTCATCCTTTCCACGGAGATATTAATTCCCTGAGGAAGATCCTGCTTTATCTCGTTAATGCGCGCTTCCACTCTTTGTTTGTCGAGATCTATATCCGAATTCCAGTTAAAGAAAGCAGATATCTCACAGCTTCCTCTGCTCGTTGCGCTTCTTACTAAATTAAGATCGGGCACGCGTTTAATGGCGTTCTCAAGCGGCACGGTAACCGTCACTGTCATTTTGTCTACTGGCTGCTCGCCGTTATCGGCTATGATTTTAATTTTAGGAAAAGTGATGTCAGGGAATAAGCCCGACTGAATATTTAAGAATGCGTAAACTCCTCCGAAAAGTATTATGAGAAGAATAACCGCAATCGGACTCTTGTATTTAACATAGAAGTTATTCATCTCTCAATCTCGACTTTCGCGGTATCCGGCAGGCCGTAAGCTCCAGTAAGCACGATCCGGTCTGATGAAGTTAACTTCGGACTAAGAATCTGCGCCACGCTGTCGTTCTCAACGCCTTTTGAAATATCGACTCTGACCGCCGTTGTATCGTTCAGCAGCCTCATAATCCAGAAAGTATCCTCGGTTACATTGGTAACGATAGAAGATTTTGGAAGTACCGCGGTTTGTTTAAATATCTTTACCGGTATTTTAACCGTAACGTTTAAGTTCTCCGGGATGTTTTTCCCGCCCGCAGTCTTAATAAGAAATACCTGAGTCTGCGCCACCGGATCTACAGCCGGGATGCTTTTTTCGATTACGCCGTTCACACTCAAACCGTCAGGGAGTTCTATAACGCATCCGTCTCCTATTTTTACTTTCTGTGTATCCTCAAAAGGAACGTTAAGTTTTACTCTGAGCGTGGAGGGATTCGATATTACAGCTATCTGCTCGCCGTCGGTTACAAAATCTCCGGTATGGTAATCAAGTTCAGTGAGCACGCCGTTTGAATTGGCTCTGATATCTATTATCCCCGAAAACAACTTTCCGCCAAGATTAACCTGCGTAGTGTCTGCGCCCGCCATTTCTTTGGTTCTTAAACGAAACAAAATATCACCAGGTTTGACTTTGTCGCCTATATTCTTATAAACATTAACAATAAAGCCCTGGAATGTGGCTCTTACAATTTCTTTGTTGAGGAAGACGGTGGTTGCGTTAAGGTTTAAGTATTCGGTCATGTTAATGAATGACGGATGAGTGATCTGAACGGGCGAGCCGGTAAATTCCTCTCCGCCCGAATCGCTT
>JBJKTB010000431.1:0-3363 GCA_046703345.1 Ignavibacteriaceae bacterium | reverse complement strand
TTCGGTTGCTGTTCATCCTTACTTAAAGAAGTAAACTATTTAACAATTATACCAGGCTGAAAAATGGATTCAAACAAAAATTATTTTGTGCACGAGTCTTCCTATGTTGACGAACCGGCTGAAATCGGAGAGGGGACTAAGATCTGGCATTTCAGTCATGTCCAGAAAGGAGCGAAGATAGGAAGAAACTGTGTGTTCGGGCAGAACGTTAATGTTGGAAACAATGTAACTATCGGGAACTTCTGCAAGATTCAGAACAACGTTTCTATTTACGAGGGAGTTACGCTGGAGGATTACGTTTTCTGCGGGCCGTCAATGGTGTTTACAAATATTCTTGATCCCAAATGCAAGTATCCTCAAGTGGGCCAGCAGTTTTATTTAAAAACTCTGGTGAAGGAAGGCGCGTCCATAGGCGCTAACGCTACAATAGTCTGCGGTCATACGGTAGGAAAGCATGCTCTCATTGGCGCAGGATCGGTTGTAACAAAAGATGTTCCTGACTATGCTCTGGTGGTCGGAAATCCCGGCCGCGTAGTAGGCTGGGTGAGCGAAGCGGGGAAGAAGCTGTCCTTTGACGAGAACGGATACGCATTCTGTGAAAAATCGGGTAAAAAATATAAGCTTTCAGGGCCCGTTGTCGAAGAAGTTCTGTAATTTAAATTTTGTTATATGACTAATACCTTTCGAAAAATAAATCGCATAAATTTCTAGCCGATGGAAGTTCATATATTTACGGGCGAAGGGACTTACAATCAAAGCTTCATCAAGTTTTATGAGAATAATTTTGAACTTGCGGATCAGCTCTTCGTATTCAGATGCAGGCCGGAAGGAAAATATCAGTACGGCGGCGAATTAAAAAAAAGAATTTTATATGTTGAGAATAGTTCGAAGTTTATTACAAAGCTGTTCTTTAAATTATTAACAGCCGATAAAATTTACTTCCATTATTTCCCTGTTGGTCCTTCCCTATATTTTTGGTACGGCTTTAAATTCGTTTTGAAGAAAGCAACCTGGATTCTCTGGGGAGGTGATCTGTATTATTATAAATACCGTTCGCGCGACATGCGTTCGAACATTTATGAATTTTTACGAAAGGGAATCCTAAAAAAAATTCCGCATATCGCGTGTTTTATTAAAGGGGATTATGAGCTTGTTAAAAAGATATATCACTCGAAAGCAGATTATACGTAAATAGTTTATCCTATTCCCGTTGATTTTAACTACATCGGCTCGCTTCCCGGCAGCAAGGATGAGCAGGCGAAAACAATACTTCTTGGAAATTCTTCAGATCCTTCGAACGAACATTTGCGTTTGATGGAACAACTTGAAAGATTCAAAGATCTAAATATTAAAATAATTTGCCCGCTGTCTTACGGGGGCGAAAATAATTATGTTAGGGAAGTTGAAGATTACGGGAAAAAATTGTTCGGCAATAAATTCATTCCGCTCAAGAATTTTATCCCTCCCGGCGAATACGCTAAGATTCTTAGAGAAGTGGATGTGGCTCTGTTTAATCATAAAAGACAACAGGCGCTGGGAACCGTTCTTTCGCTGCTGTATGTCGGCGCTAAAGTATTCATCCGTGTCGAAACAACTTCCTTTGACGCCTTGTCGCGGCTGGGATTGAAATTATTTCCCATTGAAGAATTAGGTAAATTAGATTTCAATGATTTCATTTTTATAGATAACGAGACTAAAGCCTCCAATAAAAAAGCCGTCGGCAGGGAGTTCTCAAATGAGAATTATGTACGGATTTGGAAAAACTTATTTAAAGACGCGCAGCTTAAAAAGATTCCGGAGTTTAAATGATAAACGTAACCAAAACATATCTTCCAGATAAAGAAAAATATAAATCATATGTAGACAAGATTTACGAAAGCGGCTGGCTTACAAATAACGGACAGCTTGTTCAGCTTCTCACAAAAAGATTATCCGAGTATCTTGGCGTTAAAAATTTGGTCCTTGTCGCAAACGGCACGCTTGCTCTTCAGCTGGCTTACAAATTATTAAATCTTAAGAACGATGTGGTTACAACTCCATTTTCTTTCGTCGCGACAACAAGCAGCCTCGTATGGGAGGGATTAAACCCTGTATTCTCGGATATTAACGCCGAGTCGTTCAATCTCGACGAAAAAATTCTTGAAGATTCGATTACGGAAGACACAACCGGAATAGTACCCGTTCATGTTTTCGGCAACATATGCAAAATCGATGCAATACAAAAAACCGCTGATAAGCACGGCCTGAAAATCGTATTTGATGCATCCCATGCTTTCGGAGTAAAATATAAAAATAAAAGCATCGCACTTTACGGCGACGTAGTTACATTCAGTTTTCATAGTACAAAAATCTTTCATACAATTGAGGGCGGCGCGGTAATTATTAAAGACGATGATCTGTACGAAAAAGCAAAATTGATGATTAATTTCGGAATTCCAGGTTACGATAGAATTACAGAATTGGGAATCAACTGCAAGATGAACGAGTTCCAGGCCGCTATGGGGCTCTGTATCTTGGATGATTTTGAATCGATAACAAAAAATCGTGAAGAAATTTATAGGAAATATTCTGAGGCTTTCGGGCAAAACGAAAGGATCAAACTTCAGAAGATTAATGCCGATGCAACTCAAAATTATTCTTATTTCCCTGTAGTGTTTGATTCGGAGAGCGTATTATTAAATGTCATGGACGAATTGAAAAGAATTTCGGTTTACCCGAGACGTTATTTTTATCCATCCCTGGAAACTTTGCCTTACATTAAAAAGAAATATAATGTTCCCGTATCATCGTCAATTTCTGAAAGGATATTGTGTCTTCCTTTATACGACAGCCTGGAAGAGAAAGATCAGGAGCAAATAATTAAAACCGTGAACAAAGCTTTATAGCTAATTCGGGAGGAAGATGAAGTTGGATTCATTTTACAGCGAAGAAGAACTGAAGGAAATAGGATTTAAAAGCCTGGGTTCTAAAGTTAAACTCAGCCGCAAGGCAAGCGTATACACACCGGGTGAAATATCAATCGGCGATAATGTTAGAATAGACGACTTCTGCATCCTGTCAGGCGAGATTGAAATCGGATCATATATTCATATATCCGCTTATACAGCTCTGTACGCGAAATTCGGAATATCTGTCGAAGATTATGTTACGATTTCAGGAAGAGTTCTTGTGTACAGCCAGTCGGACGATTACAGCGGTGAATTTATGACTAACCCCATGGTACCTGCAGAATTAACGAAAGTTACTGGCGGAAGAGTAATTTTTAGAAAACATTCTATAGTTGCCGCAGGCTGCGTTGTTTTTCCTTCGGTTGAGATTGGTGAAGGCGCAGCCGTCGGTGCGATGAGTTTGGTTAATAAAAAT
>JBJKTB010000430.1:0-4736 GCA_046703345.1 Ignavibacteriaceae bacterium | reverse complement strand
TGTCTTCATCCATTATAAAATCCTGCACAATTACCTTCCCGCCAGCACTCAAGGCTCCGGCACATTTCTTTATTAGCCCGCGGTTTTCTTGGAACGAATTGCTGTGAATGATTGCCGACAAGAACACTAAGTCATAGCCCTTTCCGATATCGTCACTCAGATAATCTCCTTCTATAACTTTAAATCTTTCACCAACACCTTCAGCATCAATATATCTCCGTGTAATAGGCGAAACATTCGGCAAATCGAATACAGTGGATTTTAAACCATTCTTCGCCTTGGCGAATGCCATTGCGTACACGCCCGAACCTCCGCCCAAATCAAGGACATGAGTTACACCGGATAAATCGATCATCGCAACGTCGGCGGGCGCCTGCTTTTCGGCGCGGTAATGCATTGCCGCTATAAATGCTTCAAGCCAGTTTTCTCCTCTATCGTTAACATGGCTTTTTCTCGGACTCGTTCCGGTTCTAACCGCTTCGGTAAGATTGTTCCAGGTATTCCATAAGTGAGCCGTGTGCATTAAGCCGGAAATGTAATCCGCCTTGCCTTTAACAAGATATTTAGCAGATGATTCTGTATTGAAAAATTTTCCGTTTATTTTATTCACAAAATTTAAAGTACACAATGCGTTTAAAAGCCTGTCTGTCGCGCGCTCGTCCGTATCGAGTTCCAGAGCGGCTTCGGCTGAAGTCTTACCGTCATTGTTTAGAACAGTAAAAATCCCGAGTTCATAAGCAGTCAGCAAAATCCTGCTGGCCTGAAAACCTGATGCTATCTTTCGGATCTCTTCAGGAGATAAATTATCCCCGTTCACAATTTG
This sequence comes from Ignavibacteriaceae bacterium, assembly GCA_046703345.1. Lineage (GTDB taxonomy): Bacteria > Bacteroidota > Ignavibacteria > Ignavibacteriales > Ignavibacteriaceae > FEN-1297. The sequence continues at coordinate 3,913 of JBJKTB010000430.1, read as the reverse complement.
ATTTTTCATTATTAATCCATGTTATTTATCTTAATAAAAATAAATTTCATAATTATAATTTGCATCAACAGAATGATTTAAAATTAATTTAACTCAATCATACAAAAATTGATGTGATTTGAGAATTTTTAGATGCTTATTCCCGCTTTGCCTCTTTAAATACAAAATCGTATGTTTGATGAGAAATCATTCGGCCCGTTGGGAAGCCGAATTAATATTATACCGCGATATCATAATCTTACTTTCCGATCATTAAAAGGGGTTCTTTATGGAAAGAAGAGAATTCATTAAGAAGAGTGCTTTAGCAGCTGCAGGCAGTTCACTTGCCTTCGGTAATTTTGCAGAAATTTTAGGAGCCGTATTTAAACCTCCACTGCCCTTCGATTTAGTCGCAGTTAAGGGCGGCGAAGCCGACTCTATGTTCGACCGGGGAATTGCATCTTTGGGCGGCATGAAAAATTTTATTAAGAAGGGACAGACGGTACTATTAAAGCCTAACATCGGATGGGACACTAGCCCTGAGAGAGCCGCAAACACAAATCCAAAACTGGTCTCAAGAATCATCGAGCACTGCCTGAGCGCAGGCGCCAAAGAAGTAAATGTCTTCGACCATACATGCGACAACTGGAGCAGATGCTATTCAAACAGCGGCATTGAAAAAGCCGTTAAGGAAGCCGGAGGGAAAATCGCTTCGGGCGCCAGCGAAGGTTACTACCAAAACATCGAAGTAAAGAAAGGTAAAATTCTTACTTCGGCCAAGGTTCATGAACTTCTGCTTAGCGCGGATGTGTTCATAAACGTTCCGGTGCTAAAAAGCCACGGATCAGGAAGAATTACAGCCGGAATGAAAAACTTAATGGGAGTTGTGTGGGACAGAGGCTACTGGCACCGCAACGATCTGCATCAATGCATAGCCGACTTCTCTTCTTACAGAAAACCTGATCTGATAGTAATAGACGCGTATAACGTAATGCTGCGCAACGGCCCGCGCGGTGTTTCAACTGACGATCTGGCTTTGATGAAATCGCAAATAATCTCAACCGATGTTGTTGCCGCCGACGCGGCCGCAGCCAAAATCTTCGGCACCGAGCCGGATAATGTTCCGTATATTAAAATTGCCGGCGAAATGAATATCGGAACAAAGGATCTTACGCAATTAAGAATAAACAGAATAAAGATGTGATTATCGGCTGATCATAATAATTCCGGGATCATCAAAAGCCCGAGATAAGCAAAGATATGAGATTAAAAAAATTAAAGATCATACGAGTTATTGTATCATTAGTTTTCTTAATTTCTCTCTCGGCTCTTTTTCTCGACTATCTTAATATTCTTTCACCTGCTTACACCAATTATTTTACATACCTTCAGTTCGTGCCATCTCTAATAAAGTTCCTTAGTGTACTGAGTCTGGCCGGCGCGGGATTCATCGCAGTGCTTGCGGTTACTTTATTATTTGGTAGGATCTACTGCTCAAGCATTTGCCCTTTAGGAGCATTACAGGATTTGATTTCCTACTTCTCCAGAAAAGTTCAAAGAAAAAAATATTTCAAGCTGACAAAATCCTTTACAAAGACCCGCTACGGAATTTTATTAGCTGCGGTTATTTCCTATTTATCCGGAAGCCTCCTTGTAATTAATTTACTCGATCCTTACAGCAGTTTCGGAAGAATATTTTCCCAGTTATTTAAGCCGGTACTTCTGGTATTGAATAATGCCCTCGCATATGCCCTGAGCGGATTAGATATTTATATCATTTATCCGGTAGAGATAAAAGGTATAAGCATCTCTCTGCTGGCTATTCCTGCCCTATTTCTTATCATCGTGTTAACTATGTCATTCCTCAAAGGAAGAATGTTTTGCAACACCGTTTGTCCGGTGGGAACTCTGCTTGGGTTCATGTCAAGATATTCGGTTTACAGAATTGAAATAGACAAAGACAACTGCATAGGCTGCAATTTATGCGAGCGCGTGTGCAAATCCGGATGTATCGATAAGAAAAATAAAATCATAGATTTTGATAGATGCGTGGAATGTTACAATTGTTTTACCGTTTGTCCTACAGACGGAATCAATTTTAATAATTCTTATAAGAACAGTAAAGATGATGCAAAAGTTGATTTTGACAAGAGAAAATTCGTTGCCGGTATTTTCGGACTCTTCGCCGGAAGTTCCGGATTACTTTTTGCGCAGAAGATAATTCGTCCCGCAAAACCGAGCACCATACCGGTATCAGCCAAATCTCCGGTATCCCCTCCCGGCTCGAAAAGCGCGGAACATTTCGTTGATACATGCACCGCCTGCAGTCTTTGCATAAGCGCGTGCCCGTCGCAGGTTCTTCAGCCGTCTTTCCTTGAATACGGGCTTCTCGGAATCATGCTGCCGCACATGGACTACCATAAGAGTTTCTGCAATTTCGAATGTATAATTTGTACTCAAGTCTGTCCTACCGGCGCAATACTTCCGGTTGAAATGGAAAAGAAGAAACTGCTGCAGTTGGGTAAGGCGAAATTTGTTAAGGATAATTGTATCGTATTTACCGAAAAAACCGACTGCGGCGCATGCGCCGAACACTGCCCCACAAAAGCGGTAATTATGATTCCTCACGAAAATTTAAGGGCACCTGAAGTAACCGAGAAATATTGTATAGGATGCGGCGCATGCGAATATGCTTGTCCGACAAAGCCTTATAAGGCGATTTATGTAGAAGGCAATCCTGTCCATCTTACCGTAGAAAAGAAAGAAGAGAAAAAAATCGACAAGCGGATCGATTATAAAGATGACTTTCCTTTTTAAGGTTTAAATTCAACGACGCACTTCTTTTTGCTGCTCTCAAGAGCATGTTCTATTACCCGAGCTGTCATAAGAGCCTCTTCGGGTTTAACGGCAAGTTCTTCTTCCCTCCGAATTGCTGCGGCAATGTTCGCATAATATTTTTCGTAGCTGCCTGCGGCCGTTTCAATTTTGCCGGAAAAATTAATACCGTTAATTTCGGCGCTTACTTCTCCCCACATACTTTCCGGCTCCTTTCCCCAATCTGCCGATTGCGAATATCCTTTTATCTTAAGAGTATCTTCCTGCGGATCGAGTCCGTGTTTGATATATGTTCCGCGAGTACCGGATACGGCAAATCTTACCAGCGCTCTTTTGTAAAGAAAGCCGCTGTTAAGGATTGCTTTGACCTTTCCGAAGTTTAATATGATTTCGAAATTATCTATTATTTTTCCGCCCTCCCGCAAAATACGAAGATCGGCGTATACCGAATCGGGCCTGCCGAATAGTACTAGCGCCTGATCGATAAGATGAGGGCCGATATCGTAAAGAAGCCCGGAGTCGGGAAGCGCCTCCTCTTTCCAGGTATTGGGTTTAATAAAATTTCTGTAACGGTCGAAATGCGATCTGTACTCGACTAGATCCCCCAGGATTTTACTTTCTAGAATCTGCTTTACTGTTAAGAAATCGCCGTCCCATCTTCTATTCTGATACGGACTTAAAACCAGCTTATTCTTCGCGGCAATTTCAATCAGTTCTTTCGCCTGTGCAGACGACCGCGTAAAAGGCTTTTCGATTACAACATGTTTGCCGGCAAGCAGCGCTTTCTTCCCCATTTCATAATGAAAGGAATTCGGAGAGGCGATTATCACCAAATCAATGCCCTTATCGTCAAGTATATTCTCAAAATCCCTTACAACCTCTACGTACGGATAAATCATCTTCGTTTTTTGGGAATGCCGTTCTACAACTTTAACAAGTTTGAAATTCCTATTCGCATCGATAAACGGAGCGTGAAAATATTCTCCTGACATTCCGAAACCGACGACAGCCGTATTAATTAATTTAGTCACTTGTTCTCCCGGGATGAAATATTTATTTCTAAAAATAATAATAGCTAGTGTAAGAATAAAACTAATTA
>JBJKTB010000429.1:0-3918 GCA_046703345.1 Ignavibacteriaceae bacterium | reverse complement strand
GCTTTGGTTCTGATTACCTCAGGATCAATAGTCCTGTTTTTAGGAAGCGGTGTTTTGGCTTTATCGCTGGGTTTATTAAACCTGTTCTGGTACAACGGCATTTACACTCCGCTGAAGAAGAGGAACGCTCTAGCCATAATTCCGGGCTCGCTTGTAGGCGCGCTGCCTCCGATGGTAGGATGGGTGGCTGCCGGAGGGAGTCTTCTGGATCCGCAGCTGATGATACTTGCGTTTTTCTTTTTCATCTGGCAGATTCCTCATTTCTGGCTTCTGCTTTTCGTGTTCGGCAAAGTTTACGAGCAGGCGGGCTTTCCTACGCTTACTCAGATATTTAGCACCGAACAGCTAGCGCGCATTACCTTCATCTGGATTATATCTACCGTGGTTACCGGAATGCTAATACCGCTTTTCGGGATTGTGGGAAATATTTTTATAGACATAGCTCTGTTTGCCGCCGGAATCTGGCTTACTTATAACGCGGCGAAGCTTTTAAAATCCGGCAGAAACAAACTTGCTTTCAGGTTCGCGTTCAGGGAAATTAATATTTTCGCGGTTCTTGTAGTGCTGCTTTTATCGATCGATAAACTTGTTATTTAACTTAAAATTGTAAAAAGTGAGAGATACATGGATTTTCTAGACAAATTTGTAATACCTCTGTCACCCGAGCATATTTCACTTCTTCACTATATCTCTATGCTCATCTTCTTTCTATTTGTCCCTTTCATCAGCATTATTATCGGAGGGACAGCAGTCTCCTTATATTACAAATCGAAGGGAATGAAAGAAAGCAATAATATCTACCTTCGCTTTGCTAAAGATATAATAGAGATTGTAACTATAAATAAAGGTATAGGAATTATACTCGGAATAGTAACATTGTTTACGTCGATAATAATATATATTCAGCTATTCCATTCAGGCAATTTGGATTCGGTAAGCTATCTTTCAGGTTCGGTGCTTCTAATCGCTATCGGACTGATACTGGTTTATACTTACCGCTATTCGCTTTCATTCAGCGAACTATTTGACGCGATGAAAGATTTTAAGTCGGAGAACGAAGAAGTTACCGAAGAACTTATCAAGTTCAGGCACGGAAGTAAAAGTCTGAGCAGTAAATCCGGCAAGTTCGGATTAATTTTTCTTATTCTAGGCACCTGGCTTTTTGTGGCTGGAGTAACCATAGCTGCGTACCCGGCTTCCTGGGGCGATAAGAATATTCTGATGGTAATCTTCTCAGCCGCAGTGATTTTCCGGTTTATTCCTTTCCTTTTGATGGCAGCCGCATTTACCGGTGCTGCCGTTTTATTCGCAGTTTTTTACTGGGACGGGGGAAGGAAAAATATCGATGAGGATTATGCTGATTTTATCAAGAAGACGAGCGTTAATTTATCCATAGGCGGAGCTGTACTTCTTCCTCTGTTTATTTTAGTGGATCTGCTTCTTCTTCCGGGAGACGCTCTTTCGTACACTGTTTTCGGATACAGCACGCTTGCCCTTCTGCTTATCTTCCTCGGTTATCATTATCTTTACGTGATGTTTAAAGAAAAAAGCGCAAAGTACAGCGGACATATCTTCTTCGTCCTTTTACTAGCAATTATGGCTCTCATAGTCAGAAATCAGACTGCGATGGGAAACGCAAACCAGCTTCAAACGGTATTGCTTCAGGCTCAATTTACCGAAGTTATGCAGAAGTTAACGGGTGAATCGGCCGCGCCAAAAATAAGCGGCGAGGAAATTTATAAGAATATCTGCTCCGCCTGCCACAGCTTCGATCATAAAGTCGTAGGGCCGCCTTACAAGCAGACTCTGCCAAAATACAAGGGCAATGTGGATAAACTTGTTGCCTTTATCTTAAATCCTAAGCAGAACAATCCCGGTTATCCTCCTATGCCTAATCCGGGACTGAAACGCGATCAGGCGCGCGCGGTTGCTACGTATATTCTGAAAGAGGTTAAGAAATACGAATAATTTTAATATGGTGATTGTGATTGGTTTATGCAGCAGAGACGGGGCATGCCCCGTCTCTACCGGTTATGAAATGATTTTATTTTAAGATTGGGATAATTTCTTTTTGCCTTTCGCCGCCGGTCGCGGAAACCTTTCCATCGGGAGAAATGTAAACATCGATTTCACTTCGCACACCGAACTCCGGAAGGTAAATACCGGGCTCAATTGAAAACGAGGTAGAAGGGAGGAGGAGCCTTTCGTCCTTGGTTTCGTAATCATCCATATGCGCGCCGCTGCCGTGAAGTTCAGTAGTAATCGAATGTCCCGTGCGGTGGAAATAATATTCGCCGTAGCCTGCTTTCTCGATTACTGCGCGAGCAGCATCGTCAACTTCATAACCTCTAATCTCTTTGCCTTCCTTAAATCTTTTATCTACCAAGCTGAACGCAGTATCACGGGCGTCCGCAACTATGTCGAATATGCGTTTATATTTATCGGGAACGGAATCGCCGGCGTAACCGACCCATGTGATATCTGACCAAACCGAGTTAGGATCAGTAGTGCGGGCCCAAAGGTCAATTAGCACAAAATCGCCTTTGTTTATTGACTTGCGCTCCTCCTTTGAGGGAGCATAATGGGGATTACCGCTGTTCTCGTTCACACCTACAATTATCGGGGGATCGGTAACATAATTTCTCTTTTCAAATTCCTTCATAATGTACTGCTGCACATCGAATTCGGTTAATGCTGAGCCATCTAAAAGCTTGTTTTTTATTAAGTTAAATGAAGACATCGCGATATCAGTTAAGGCATTTGCCACTGGCATATTTTCTTTATATTGTTCTTCAGACCAGACCGCAACAAACATCGAAATTAAGTCGCCGCTAGTAACTACATTAACACCTAAAGACTTAATCTGCTCCAGCGTGCCGGCGTCAACCTTTGAGACGTAGGGAATAGCGTTAAGAGGAGAATATTCCATAGCAATAGTTTTAGCCGATTTAAGTGTTTCCTTTAGGTGCGCCGTGAGAGAAGCATGGTTGGCATATTTCAGCTTGCTCCCGGGAAGATGATTAAGGTGACCTGCTTCAATGGCGTTCACTATTTTAACCGGTTCGCCTTCTTTCGGAATAAAGTAATAAAATCTCCTTGTTAAGTGGCTTGCTCTAGGTATATCAAGAATATCGAGGGCGAGTTCATTAGATCCGCGAAAATCGTATAAAAGCCAGCCGTCCAGATTCATTCCGCGGATAATACTCTGGATTTTCTGCAAGTTAAATTTTCCCATAGCAACCTCAAAAAATTATGATTAATAGTTTTCATAAAATTAGGGATTAATTATCAAAAATGAAATTAACACGGGTGCTTTCTTTCACAATACTTTCGATCTTAAATTGACCTCCGTGAAGTTCAGCGATTTTCTTTGAAATAATCAGGCCCAGCCCCGAGCCCTGCTGTTCATGCAGTTTACTGTTGAACTGCATATAAGCGCCGATAGATGAAATCTGTTCGGGTGTCATTCCGATGCCGTTATCCGAAACCGAGAGCAGAACACTAGTATCGTTAGATAAGAGGGTGATTATAACAGAACTGCCTTTGACGGAGAATTTAAATGCGTTGTCAATAATCTCACTGGCGAGCTTATGAAGATAGCTTTCAGACATTCTGATAACCGCGTCATCAAGTTCAAGAACTAGATCTTCGGGTCTGCGGTTTTTATCAGCAATCTGCCGAGCGACTTCAGAAATGATATCCTTTGGATTTATGAAATAGCTGTTCTTTAAAACTTCGGATTTATGCGGATCGCGGGAGATCATTTCAAGCTGAGCGAAGGCGAGGAAATTCTCAGTTATTCGTTTTAATCTTGCCGCATCGCTGCGGATATATTTCAGCATCTGCCTGATTTCTTTTTTGTCAAGCTGATCAAGATCATTAATAAGCAGTTCGGAGAATCCCATAATACCGTTAAGC
>JBJKTB010000428.1:0-2740 GCA_046703345.1 Ignavibacteriaceae bacterium | reverse complement strand
TTTATGACTGAACATTTAATCAATGAACTATTTACATCGGAACAAAAGTGCCAAGATCAAAAGAACAATTTGAAGAAATACGGAAAAAGACGAAGGAAAATATCCTTAACGCTTCTCTTAAACTTTTTGCTGAAAAAGGATATCACGGCACGTCGATGAACGACATAGCAAATGCCGCGAAAATCTCTAAAGGGCTTGCCTATAATTATTTTGAAGGCAAACAGAAAATTATGGAAGCCATCTTCGAGCAGTTGTTTACAGAGGCGGAACGCTTCATTGTAATAATGGATTCAGTTAACGACCCTTACGAAAAACTTAGGCTGATGATTGAATTTACGTTTAAGTACTATGAACAAAATGAGGAACTCTGGCTGCTGTATATCTCTTTTATCTTCCAGCCCGGGATTCTCGAGGCCGGAATGAAACTGGCAGCGGATTTTAATCAAAAATATTTGAATAAGATGGAGAAAGTTTTTAAAGATCTCGGGTTTAAAAATCCAAAGATGGAAATAAGATTTCTGGGCGCTCTTCTCGACGGAGTCGGTGTCGATTATTTTTTTGACAAGTCGCTCTTCCCGTTAAACGAGATGAAAGTATTTCTTCTTCACAGATACAGCAGAGAAGGAATCGAAAAGCTAAAAAGCATTTAAGGACCGCGGTAATTCTCCTATAACTCTCAAACTATAATATCTATACTTTGCATCAAACCCCGATTGACTCAATAAAATATAATTCATAATTTCCCGGCGTATCTTCAAAAGCGGATCATTCAAAAACACCTTTCAATTAAAACGGAGAGTCTCCATGAGCATCGGAGAAATCGGGCTGGTTCCCGAAGATACTTTCGTATCAAAAATAGAAATAACTAAACAGTGGTGGGTGCTTATTCCTCTGGCAATTATGATTGCCGCAATAATCAGTCATGTCCTCTGGTTTATTAATTTTGTTCACGTGCTGGGGGGAATTCTCTGGACAGGCACCGACCTGTTCATGGGATTTATGATCGGCCCGATCATGAGAAGGATATCCATAAAAGCCCGCCGCGAAATAATTCTTCGCCTTATGCCGAAGATGCTTTTTTACATGCCGCTTTTATCAATCGTTACAGTTACAGCCGGGTGGTACATGGCCGAGTGGCTGGGATTTTTCTCCCTGCCTTACCCATATATATGGTGGCTCATTGCAGCGCTCGCTATCGTCGCCGTATTAACTTTACAGGGGCTGGGAATTCTTCTTCCGACAAATCTTAAAATTTATTTTGAGATGAGAAAGGAAAAACCTAACGGCGAAATGATACAGCGGCTGATGAAAAGATATGTAAGAGTAGTAGCCATTCAGGGCCTTATGCAGGTTGCTATAATCGTGGTGATGTCAAGATTCGCGACGGGAATTTAATCTTCATATATACCGACACGAAAAATTTATCGTACCGCAGAATTATTTCCTTTAAATTCTGCGGTACGGTAGTAATTACTTTCTATTTATTTCAGCTCTATTAAACAGCTTTTCGAACGCCGATACAACCGGCAGTTCTGTTTGACCGTAAGGTTTCTTAGAAGACTTGATTAACGCATTCTGTTCGCTAGTCCACTCATTGCTTGCTGTTTGGCCTTGAGTAATAAGCTGAACAGCCGTTAGACCGGCTTCCGATAATCTTTCCAGGTTCAGCGCCATCGGACCGATCTCATGAAGTATCGGAGAGTAATCAATCAGCTTTTTTAATTCCGGATAATTCTCTTTCCATAATTTCATCCGGCTAACAATTAGATTTCCAGCTTCGGTATTTCCGCTTAAGTACTCATCCACAAGCTGCCTGAACTCTCGCGATATTTCCGATTCAGGACGGGCGGCGTCAACAACACGCGTGTATGGAGAATATGATGTGTAATGAACTCCCTGGTTATGACGCGAATAAAACTTCACCGGCTCAATAACATCAACAAAAGTTTTTAAAGGAGTAATGTCTCTGCCGTTGGTTAATCTTCTTAACATCATACCGTAATTCTTAATCTGCGTAACGCCGAAATCTTCAAGCTTCAGATTAATTATTTTAAGCCGCCTGTACATGTCGTTTACATCTTTAACTGAATCGGGCGACCAGAATCTCTCGGCTATAGCGGCGGTTCTGGGCCAGATGCGGGAATCGACGGTTTCCGGAGTTACCAGCTCGCTCCACATCGTCGCTTCTCCGCCTAAAATGTTTTTTCTCGCGGCAGCTGACAGCATCGAGTCGGCGGGGATAGGATCATTAAGATAATGGAACGAAGCCGGCTGACAGAGATCGATGTAATATCCGTTAGAAAGGATCCCCATATAGCCTTCTCTTGCCGCCTGGAATAATGCCTTCCTTCCTCTCCATGACTGAATCACAATATTCTTCGGCACGCCGGGTTGAAGTATCTCGTCCCAGCCGATCATCTTCTTACCGTGCTTAGTAATTATGCGCAGAATCTTTTGATTAAAATATGTTTGAAGTTCCGCCGTGGTTTTATAACCGTGTTTTTTCATGAAGGCTTGAATTTCTTTGTTTGCTCCCCAGTCTTTTCCGTTATTCTCGTCGCCGCCTATATGAAAATATTCGTCGGGAAATAATTTTGCCATCTCGCCGAACAGCTTGTCAAGGAATTTATAAGTAGCTGGAATTGTCGGATTGAGAACCGCGTCGCTCACACCCCATTTTCTCCAGATTGTATAAGGACCCGGAGCGCTTGCCAGTTCGGGATGAGATACAAGCCAGGCC
>JBJKTB010000427.1:0-8743 GCA_046703345.1 Ignavibacteriaceae bacterium | reverse complement strand
CTTCAGAAGAGATAAATAATATATGTGCGTATCTTTCATCCAAATTAAGTCATTCCACCGGATTTCCGCTTAGAGTAATAAGCAGCGCCGGCGTTCCGGGAAACGGAAGCATCTATTTAACTACTCAAGACGCCGATCCGTCTCTAGGCGATGAAGGCTATAAGCTGACTATAACCTCTAAACTTATTACTCTTCAGGCTTACAAACCGGAAGGACTTTTCAGAGGAGTGCAGACTATAAGACAGCTGCTCCCCTCTTCAATCGAAAGCAATACTGTTCAACCCGGTCCATGGCAGATTGACACCCGCATAATACTCGACTATCCCCGCTTCCAGTGGCGCGGAGCTATGCTGGATGTGGCGCGGCATTTCTTTAAAGTGCAGGACGTTGAGCGGTATATTGATCTGATGGCTTTATACAAACTCAACAGGCTCCATCTTCACTTATCGGATGATCAGGGATGGAGACTGATGATAAACTCCTGGCCAAACCTCGCCGTCTACGGCGGAAGCACTGCGGTTAACGGAGACCAGGGAGGATATTATACGCAGGCCGAGTATTCTGAAATAGTTGCCTACGCTCAAAGCAGGTACATAACGATAGTGCCGGAAATAGATATGCCGGGACACGTGAACGCCGCCCTCGCTTCTTATGCCGTACTTAACTGCAGCGGTATCGCCCCCGCGCTTTATACGGGCATAAACGTAGGATTTTCCTCGCTGTGTGTCGACAAGGATACAACCTATAAATTTATTTCTGACGTGATAGGAGAGATTGCCTCTTTAACACCCGGAGATTACATCCACATAGGAGGAGATGAAGTTTCTACGCTGAGCACTTCTAAGTACGCTAATTTTATAAACAAGGCGCAGGATATCGTAAGCTCATACGGCAAAAAGATGATAGGCTGGGAAGAAGTCGGCTGGGCTAATCTGAAATCAACTTCTGTTGCCCAGTATTGGAGTAATATTAATACAATCAGAGTCGCTGCGTCTCAAGGAATTAAGATAATAATGTCGCCTTCTTCAAAGGCATATATGGATATGAAATATAATTCTTCCACTCCGATAGGACAGAACTGGGCAGGTTATATAGATGTGCAGACTGCCTACAATTGGAATCCCGCGGCCATGGCTAACGGAATAAACGACAATAATATTCTCGGCGTTGAGGCGCCGCTTTGGAGTGAAACCCTTAAAACTATGTCGGACATTGAATACATGGCTTTCCCGAGACTGATAGGTTACGCCGAAATTGGATGGACTCAGCAGTCTAAGAGAAATTGGAACGATTATAAAGCGCGTCTGGCGCTTCAGGGAAAAAGGCTTGAAATAATGGGAGTGAATTTTTATAAATCGTCTGAGGTGGATTGGATTGAAAATTAAAGAATATATACAGTAGGGGTTTGATTAATCAAACCCCTACCCGTTCAACGAAATCGCATTAACAATTTCAGTTAATATTTTATTTCTTCGGCTCCAGCGCTTTAAGCACAATAACGCCGGTGTCTTTTTTAAATTTCATAAGGTAGTCGGCAAGCGGCTCTTTTGTAATCTGAACTTTATAACCGACATCGGGCGCGTGCATAAAGTGAATTCTTCCGTCGTCCATCCTTACGGCTATTCCCACATGATTGATATCGAGGCCCTTCACGTTCGAGGTAATGGCTATCAGATTTCCGCTGTGAATCTTGTCTTCTACTTTTGCTACCATGTCTTTCGGAATGTAATAATAGGTGCGCTTGTTAATAGCCTCTTCCTGTTTTCTAATGACAGGAATAAACTTCGGATCGTCCTTCAGCTGAACGTAAGAATCGGGATGTGTCGTCATAAAGTCAACGTTGAACTTAAGGGGTTCGCCGCCTAATTCCTTAGATATATTTTCGACCACGCCTTTTTTCTCGTTATTGTAAATCCAGTCGGAAAAGTAGTGAAGCCTCGACGGGTACTTGTCTATTTTCCCGTTGCGGTATCTGATGAATTCGAGCTGATGCTCGTAATCTTTGAAAGTTGTTTTACCTTCTTTAATGCATCTCGCGAATGTAAGCGCGTTCTCGAGAAACGTTGTACAGTCAAGTCCTGTTAAATCTATAACCAGAGTCTCGGTTTTCCCTTTTTCCAGAGTATGGGCAACGTACTCGGTGCCGATAAAGCTCTTGCCTATGGCCGCTATAACGTCGCTTATCGGTTCTTTTTCAAGTTTTTTTTCAACCGCTAATTTGAATTTGGATTTGCAGATCTCAACGTCTTTGCCGGTATAGATCTGCGCGTGCAGAATTCCGGCAAGAAGAAACAACAGGAGAAAACTTTTCTTTACCATAATTTTGATTCTGTTTTTTAAGTTTTGAATTATTATATCCGGTACAGGATACCCGATTATAAGTTGTGCTGCATCCTGAATCCCGGATCATGCATCTTTATGATTGCATAAGTTAATTAGAGTTAAATAATATCCTCGCTCGTAGGAATAGATGAATATTCCTCTATCTGCCTGACGTGGGCAAGGTTTTCGAAACGGGCGTATTCTTTAATGAAGGCAAGCCTTACATCGCCGGTGGGACCGTTTCTCTGCTTGCCGACAATTATTTCGGCTATTCCCTCGGTTGAGCTTCCGTCGTCCTGAAAACTTTTTATTCCGTAATACTCGGGACGGTTAAGGAAGATAACCACGTCGGCGTCCTGTTCTATAGAACCCGATTCGCGAAGGTCGGAAAGCTGAGGGCGTTTATCTGTTCTTGTTTCAACGGCTCTGTTAAGCTGCGCCAGCGCAATCACCGGAATGTTAAGTTCTTTCGCCAGTGATTTAAGAGAACGTGATATGTGCGAGATTTCCCTCTCGCGGCTTTCCGAGCCCGCGGGGCCCTGCATAAGCTGAAGATAGTCGATGATGATTATCCCTATGTTGTGCTCGGCTTTCAGCCTCCTTGCCTTGGCGCGGATTTCGAGAACCGTCTGCGCCGGAGTATCGTCTACAAACACTGGCGATTCAATCAGCTTATGCGCGTTCTTGCTTAGCTTAACGCCTTCCTCGTGAGGAAGTTTCCCCGTCCTTACAAGATGAGCGTTTAGCCTTCCTTCGGCGCAGAGCATACGTATGATGAGCTGCATCGTCGACATTTCAAGACTGAATATTCCCACCGGCACCTTATGATCTATGGCCGCGTTTCTCGCGAGCGACAGCGCGAACGCAGTCTTGCCCATGGAAGGCCTAGCGGCAATAATTATAAGATCGGATTTCTGAAAACCGCCGAGCATCTCGTCAAGCTCGTAAAATCCGGTCGGCACCGAAAATTTCTGCTTTGTATTCGAGTGAATTGCCTCGATATATTCAAGCGCGTCCCTTACGGCCCGGTCCATTCCCTGAAAACTTTTTTTAAGATGAGTTTCGGTTATCTCGAAGATTTTTCTTTCTGCTTCGTCAAGTATATCGAATGCGTCCTCAGTTCCTTCGTATGCGGCTCTTGCTATTTCGTGAGAGCTTGTAATTAAGCCTCTGAGTATTTGTTTCTCTAAAATAATTTTTGCGTGATATTCTATGTTGGCGGCGGAAGAGATGTTTTGAGAAAGCTTGCTTAAATAAACCGCTCCTCCCGCTTCCTCCAGATTTTCTCTTTTCTTCAGCTCTTCGTATAATGTTACGGTATCAATTGGCTCGCCGGAATCGAAAAGGGATATCATCCCCTCGAAAATAAGTTTGTGCTCTTTGAGGTAAAAACTTTCCGATGACAGAAGTTCTATAGCTTTGGGAACGGCTTCCTTCTCTATCATCATTGCGCCCAGCACCGCAGCTTCTATTTCCGGCGCTGCCGGCGGCTTAACCTGGGCGGGAACTATGCTTTCCAGCGAAACGTTTTGTCTTTTTGTTTTTCCCATTGCTTATATTGCTTTTAACATCTTAATTTTATTTTCCGGAGTAAGATAAAAATTTTATTGCTCTGATACATAATTAAATTTTTACTCTCTTTGTATCTTCCGGTCTGATATACAGATAATTGTTATTAAATTTACGCCGGCATTCTCTTCCCCGCTGATAAAGAATTGGAGAACTGGAATATTGGAGTGATGGAATAATGTATGAAAAAACATTCCGCCATTCCAATACTCCATCGTTCCCAAACCGTAGGTATTATTCGCACCTTCCGTAATTACATAACATAAGTTCTGCGGTTATACTCACTTTGCCTGATCGTACAATTTTCTGAACTGCTGCACATCCTCCCAGCACCCTCTTTTCCAGTTAGGATTGCGGAGAAGAGCCGCCGGATGATATGTTACCATCACCTTCGCGTTCTCAAACTCGAATACCTTTCCTCTCATGCTGGTGAGAGATTCTTTTTTCTTCAACAATCCGTGAGCCGCCGTTAAGCCGAGACATAAAATTAGTTTAGGCTTTATAATCTCTATTTGTTTTTTCAGATAAGGAAGGCAGGTATCCATTTCCTGGGGATTGGGCGTTCTGTTTCCCGGCGGGCGACATTTAACCACATTCGCAATGTATACTTCATCCCGGGAGAAATTTATTGCCTTAAGAATATCCGTTAAAAGCTTGCCTGCGCGTCCCACGAACGGAAGCCCCTGCGCGTCCTCATCTGCGCCCGGCCCCTCGCCTATTACCATTACATCGGCTTCGGGGCTGCCGGAGCCGAATACGAATTTATTCCTTGTGGCGCCGAGCTGGCATTTCTGACAGTTGCAGATTAGATCGTTAAGTTTGTCCAGATCTCCGGCCTGCTGCCAGGCTTCCTTGGAATCGTCAAAAAGATTTTCCTCATCCTTTTCACCGCGAACTTTTTCGAATACCGGCTCGCGGCTTCCGGAATCCGGCTGCTTTAATTTGGCGGGCGAGCTTTTTTCGACAGAAGTTTTTCTCTTCAAAATATTTTCTTCCAGTAATTCGTCGCCGAAAATATCTTTCTGATCTTTCTGCGCTTCTATTAGTAATTTTTTGATTTGTTCCTGGATAATGCCGTAAAATATGAATGCCTTGCACGACCGCGGCTTGGAAAATTATTTTATCTTTAAAATTTCGGATAGTATTTTATTGGCCGCGGCAAATTTCGTTTGAAGCGGATAAGCGTTCCGTTTACCCGATTTATGAATAACTGTAATTTTGTTTGTATCAACCTCAAATCCGCTCTTGGCGTCTTTAAGCGAATTGAGCACTATCATATCCAGATTTTTTTTCTTCAGCTTAGCCGAAGCGTTTTTTAATTCGTTGTCAGTCTC
Source organism: Ignavibacteriaceae bacterium (assembly GCA_046703345.1). Taxonomy (GTDB): domain Bacteria; phylum Bacteroidota; class Ignavibacteria; order Ignavibacteriales; family Ignavibacteriaceae; genus FEN-1297. The sequence goes on along the minus strand of JBJKTB010000427.1, from coordinate 3,518 downwards.
CAACGCAAATCCGATTACTTTCTTTCCGGATTTATCAAGCCCGGCTAGGATATCTTCGGTTTCTTCAAGCTTCACCGAAGAAAGCTTGTCTTCTTTTTTAATCTTGTTTTTAGCCGCGGATACTGGTTTATAATCGGCAACCGCAGCCGACATAATGAGGATATCATTCTTCTTTAATTCTTTCTCAACGGTTTTCTTCATCTCCGCCGCATTCCTCACCGGATATACTTTTACTTCCTCATAAGCTGTTTCATGTGTAGGGCCGGAAACTACAGTAACATCGGCTCCTCTTAAATATGCGGCTCTGGCAACAGCAAAGCCCATTTTGCCCGATGATCTGTTGCCTATAAATCTCACCGGATCGATATCTTCGTAAGTAGGCCCTGCGGAAACCAGAATTTTTTTGCCGGCCATATCTCTGGAATAACCGGAGAGCAGTAATTCGGCGGCATCGACTATCTTCCTGTTTTCTGCAAGCCTCCCTCTGCCTGAAAGTCCGCTCGCGAGTTCGCCTTCTTCGGCGTGTACTATATAATGTCCGAACTCCTCCAGCTTCCTTAAGTTTTGCGAATTTAATTTATTGGAATACATATCTGCATCTGCGGCCGGAGCTATTATCAAAGGGCATCGGAGAGCCGTAACGATGGTTGTTAACGCGTTATCCGCAAAACCGTGAGCCATCTTAGCCACCGTATTAACGGTAGCAGGCGCAACTATCATCAGGTCGGCCCACAGCGCAAGATCTATGTGCCTGGTTGATAAGGACGTACCCTCCTTGCTGCTTGAGGGAAACAAGTTTATTATAACTTCATTCTTGGAAAGGGAAGATAAAGTAAGCGGAGTAATAAATTCTGCGGCGGCGGGAGTCATTACAACCTTCACCTCAGCGCCTCTTTTTACGAGGTCTCTTATAAGGTAGGAAGTTTTATACGCGGCTATGCAGCCGGTTACTCCCAGCACAATTTTTTTACCGGCAATTGCGTCTTCCTTCATCTCGGTGTAAAGTTTATTGATAAAAATATAAAACCGGGCCTGTTGAGACCCGGCGGTATTAAAATTAACAGCCGGAAGATTTCCGGAGCTTCCTAAGTTTATTTATCCTTATATCTGTACTCAACCTTGCCGTCCAGCAGTTCGTGAAGGGCTTCTATATGCGGTTTGAGCTTTTTCTCGAACTCGAGTGAGATCTTCAGCTGAGCGGGATTTTCAATATCCTCGCTGTCGTCGTCGCCGCCGGTTGAAGGTATAGTACTTACCAGGGCGTTATACTCAACCTTGTTATCGTCATTTATTTGCCGGCCTCTTTTTGCAGCAACAATAATCCCTTCGTATACATTGGCCGAACGTTTGTCTATTACCCTTAAATCAACAGGTTCCACTGACATTTTTTATTCTCCTTTATTTATTATTTCGCTTATCAATCTCTTTACTTCGGAATATGCTTTTTCAAGCTCATCGTTCTCTATAAGATAATCAAATTTATCCTTAAGACTCAACTCCATTTTTGCACGGTCTATTCTTTTCTTAAAATCCTCGTCGCTTTCCGTACGCCGGTTTTTAAGGCGATTCTCGAGCTCCTCGAAACTGGGCGGATATATAAATATAAGCTTCGACTCTGGATAAATTTTCTTCAGCGACAGCGCACCTTTTACATCGATTTCTAGAAGAATCGATCTGCCGCCGTTTATATTGTCATCTATATAGCTTTTATACGTTCCGTAGTAATAATCGTAAAACTTTTCCCACTCGATAAATTCGTTCTTTTCAATCCTGCTTTTAAAGTCTTCCTCGGTAATAAAGAAGTAATCAATTCCATTTGTCTCGTTTTCCCTTTTCCTGCGCGTCGTTGCCGAAACGGAAAAGACCAGTTCGGGAAATTCCTTCAAAATTCTCTTTATAATCGTTGTCTTACCCGAACCGCTTGGCGCGGATACGGCAATTATTACTCCTTTTTTAACGCTCAATTACTACTCAATATTTTGAATTTGTTCACGAATTTTTTCAATCTCTTCCTTTATTAAAACAGTGCTGTGTGTAATGGAAGTAGATATTGTTTTGGAAGAAATAGTATTCGCTTCCCTATTCATTTCCTGGCAGAGAAAATTAAGCTTCCTTCCGGGCTCGCTGTCGTTATCAAGGCTTTCAAGAAAGAACTTCATATGGCTTCTTAATCTGACGCACTCTTCTGTAATCTCCGCTTTATCCGCTATAATGGCCAGCTCAAGCTCAAGTCTGTCCTTATCTACGCTGGCTTCTTCTATTAGGAGCTTAACTTTTTCCTTCAGTTTTTCAAAGTACTCTTTAACGCTGTCGCCCGATTCGTTCTCGATGCGGTTAAGCGTTTCCTCAATAATTCCGATTCTCTTCTTAAGATCTTTAGCCAGTTCCTTACCTTCGTTCTTCTTCATTTTAAGAAGTTCGTCAAGAGCCGAGCCGAGCGAAGCTTTGATTATTTCAAACTCTTCTTCCGAGATCTCAAGATCGTTGGTCTCAAAAATTTCTTTATTGTACAGCAGATGTTCCAGCCTTACTTTGTCGGTTATCTTGGCCGCTTTCTTCAGTTCCTTTATCACTGATAGAAACTGCTTCAGCTTTTCCTTGTTTACAGTTCCAAGGCCTTCAGCAGAATCGTTTTTCTTCACCTGGATAAGAAGCGAAAGCTTGCCGCGGGTTATCTTGCTTTTTATAAACTCGCGGAGCTCATACTCTTTATTCATTAGAGATGACGGAAGTTTCAGCGCTAAATCCAGATAACGGCTGTTAACACTCTTAACTTCCACTTCACATTTAATCTTACCGTTTTCGGCCGAACCTTTGCCGTAGCCGGTCATGCTGTAGATCATACTAAACCTTAACAATAAAAGAATATAAAAATAACATTTTTAAATATGCATTACAATGAAATTAATCGTATGTAACTTAGGTATTGAGCTAATTGAAATGCGGCTGTATTAAATTCCGCCTAAAAAATCGTTAAAATCGATTAAAACGCATAAAAATTCGTCTGTTTTGCGGTTTTGGGAAGAGCATTCCGCAGTGTCATCAAAATGCTTCGCCTATGCCGAAGTGTATTTCCATACGTTTCCAGACGTGCTGATTAAGGATAAATGTTTTATCAGCCGGATCATATACTTTAAAACCGAAATCCACCCTGAACGGAGCAATTTGTGTGTAATATCTGAAACCCATACCGGCCCCTACAGCAACTCGGTCGAATCTAAAACGCTGGTAGCCTAAAAAAGTATTGCCGTAATCCGTAAAAATCGCAAATCCGAAATTTTCAAGGAATCTCTGCCTGAATTCCATAGATCCTTCTATAAGGAAAGATCCGCCCATAACGCTCTCCCCCTGGAGGTCAAGAACAGTCTGGCTGCCTTCAGGAACAAGCTGGTTTGCCCGCCATCCTCTAACCGAGTTGCTTCCGCCGGCATAAAAAGTTCAATTGATAGGCACTCCGCTGAAATTTCCGTAGAACGTCTGCAGATCGCCTATTTTGAATTTGAACGCCGCTATAGAGG
>JBJKTB010000426.1:0-5211 GCA_046703345.1 Ignavibacteriaceae bacterium | reverse complement strand
CTTCCGCGGTGTAAGTCGCCAGGTTTTTATTATAAAGACTGTACGAAGAATTTCTGGATAAAGTTTTTATGTTTCCTTTGTACAGCTCCAGTTTAACTTCGCCGGTTATGTTCTTCTGCGTCTCGTCGACAAAAGCCATCAGAGATTTGAAAAGGGGAGAGAACCATAAACCGTCGTATTTTACATTAGCGACTTTTACTGAAACATTCTGTTTATATCTGAAAGTTTCTTTATCGAGTATAAGTCTCTCGAGCTCGCTGTGCGCGTGGTGAAGCAGAACGGCGGCCGGAGCCTCGTATATCTCTCTGGATTTTATTCCTACTACTCTGTTCTCAATAAGGTCGAGTCTTCCTATACCGTAGGCAGCGCCGAGATCTCTAAGCTGCGATACCAATTCTACAGCGCCGAGCTCAACGCCGTTAAGACTAACCGGAACGCCTTGCTCAAAACCGATTGTAATTATCGAGGCTGATTCGGGGGCATCTTTCGGATTTACTGTAATTTGATAAGCGTCTTCCGGAGGAGCGATTGACGGATCCTCGAGAACGCCGCATTCAATTGCCAGGCCCCACAGGTTTTCGTCGATAGAATAAGGGGAATCTTTTGAAGCCTTGATAGGAATATCGTTCTTTAAAGCGTATTCCATCTCTTCTTCCCGGCTTTTAAATTCCCACATTCTTAACGGCGCGATTATATTCAATTCTGGAGCGAGCGCCTGAACACCGACCTCGAACCGCACCTGATCGTTTCCTTTGCCTGTGCATCCGTGCGAAACGGAATCGGCGTTTTCCTGGTTAGCTATATCCACAAGCATTTTAGCGAGCAGGGGACGGCCTATGGCCGTAGCCATCGGATATAATCCTTCGTAAAGCGCGCCGGCCTTTAATGCCTTCCATGCATATTGAGTTAGGAACTCTTCGCGCAAATCCAGTACGTAGGATTTTACAGCGCCGGTCTTAGCGGCTTTTTCCTTTACACCTTCTATCTCTTTTACTTGTCCCAAAAACCCGGTAGCGGTAATTATCTCAGCGTCAAATTTCTGGCTGAGCCATTTTACCATAACCGATGTATCGAGTCCGCCCGAATAGGCGACGACTATTTTTCTCTTTGCCACTTTTGTTCTCCTTTGATCTATATGTTATTTTTTATCCGACCTGCTCGGTCATCATCTTTTTAATCATTGCAATTAAATTAGGAATACTCTTATGCGAACTAGGAATTATCAGCACAGTGTCGTCGCCGCCGACAGTTCCGAGAATTTCGGGATCGTTCAGACGGTCGATGAAATGCGCGATACCCTGAGCTCTTCCGGCCAGGGTTCGTATAACCACAATGGACTCGTTATGCTCCACGCTCAGGATTTCAAATCCGATAAGCTTGCTTATTTGTTTGCCTGACTCGTGAGCGTCGAGTATGTATCTGGGACCTTTTTCCGTGAAGGTTCTTATAACTCCCAGTTCGGCAAAATCCCGGCTAAGAGTAGCCTGGGTTACCTGAATTCCTTCGCCCGACAGAATGCCCACCAAAGCTTCGTGAGACGAAATGAATTTGCTGTTGAGAATTTCCTTAATGCGGTTTAACCTTTTTAGTTTTGCAGACATAATTACACCATATTGTTTTTTGTTTATTTTACTTCAGCGCTCAGAACGCTTAGTACACGCCTGAGAGCGACTAAAAATTTCATTATCTCAGTTTGTGTTATAACGAACGGGGGCAGAATCCTCATTACCGCGTCACCGGATGTTCCTACGAGAAAGCCGTTATCCAGCATCAACGCAGCGGCTTTTTTTGCAGAAATGCCTTCCTTCAGTTCAATGCCGATCATCAGACCTTTGCCTCTTACTTCCTTAATTTCAGGCATGTTCAATCCGTGAAGTCCGTCAGTCAGAGTTGTGCCCAATCTGCTTATCGCGTTAAGCTGAGCTTCGTCAAGAAGGTCCATCACTTTATTTGCGGCGGCAACTGCAACAGGATTTCCGCCGAAGGTGGAGCCGTGATTTCCCGGTTTGACGGATGCGGAAACTTCTGCAGAGCAGATTGCTGCGCCGAGAGGGAAGCCGTTCGCAAGTCCTTTTGCCGTAGCGATGATATCCGGAAGTATATCATCATGCTTATAAGCGAAATATTGCCCCGTCCTTCCGTTTCCGGTTTGAACTTCATCTAAGATAAGCAGGATATTTTTTTCCGTACACAGCTCTCTTATTGCCTTAAGATAGCCGGCAGGCGGTACTATAACCCCTCCTTCGCCCTGAATAGGTTCGACGAGAACTGCAGCAGTATTTTCGGTAACAGCTTCCTTAACAGCGGCTATATCGCCGTAAGGAACATACTTAAAACCGGGAACCATCGGTTCAAATCCCTCTCTCAGATTCGCCTGTCCAGTTGCGGAGAGACTTCCCAAAGTTCTGCCGTGAAAACCGTTTTCGGCCGAGATAATTTCGAATTTCCCTCCGCCCCATTTCCTTGCAAACTTAATTGCCGCTTCTATTGCTTCAGTACCGGAATTACAGAAGAATACCGACTCAAGCCCGGAGACCGCAGTCAGCTTTTTAGCTAGTTCTTCCTGCGGTGTAGAAGTAAACAGATTAGAGACATGCCAGTAGCCGTCAATTTGCTGAAGAACGGCATTCTTAATTTCCGGATGGTTATGCCCGAAACCGGTAACAGCTATGCCGCAGAGAAAGTCCACATACTCATTGCCTTTAACGTCGTAAAGGTAAGCGCCGCTCCCGCCGGAGAATTCTACGCCGTACCTGTTATAAGTATTAAGCAGTTTTGAGGAGCTCATATTCGGCTTCGCCTGTGTTAACGATCCAAGTTCCGTTTCCGTCATTGTTTTTTCCCGGTAGATTATTATTAGATATATTAGCCCCTATCCATATCTTGTTTATTCCTTGTTTCAAAAGTTCGATGCAGCTGTTTAGCTTAGGCACCATGCCGTCGGTAATTTCACCTTTTACTATTCCGTTAATTATCTGCTCTTCGTTCAAGGTAGGCATTATGCTTCCGTTTAATTTTACGCCTTCAACATCGGAAGCAAAGAAAACCGTATCCGCGTTAAGCGCAAGAGCTAATGTTTCTGCGAATACATCGGCATTAACGTTCAGCAAATTGCCGGCGGCATCAGTACAAACGCTGGAGAAGACAGGGATAATTCCTTCGGCAAGTAGATTATTTATCCATGCCGTTGATCCTGTTAAAACAGGCTTGCCGACAAATCCCAAGTCCTTGTTAAGATACTTTGCCGTAAAAGTTCCTCTATCAATCCCAGAAAATCCGGCTGCATTTATGCCGGATGAGATTATCTTAGCAGTAAGTTTTGTATTCAGAACTCCAGCCTGTACAGCCGCAACGATGTCCATCTGCTCCCGCGTAGTAACTCTTTGGCCTTCGACAAACTTGGTTTCGAGTCCCATTTTCTGAGACCATTCCGAGATATCCTTTCCGGCGCCGTGTACAATTACAAGTCCCTCGAACACTTTTAATAATTCTTTTACCGAAGAGATCCATTTATCCGATGATATAAAATCATTTAACGTCTTACCGCTTAATTTTAATAATGCAATTTTCATAGTCATTACTCCAATTTAAGTTCTGTAATCTGCGTTAATTCTTACGTACTCCTCGGTCAGATCGCATGTCCACCAGGTGCAGTTTTTCGAGCCGACTCCTAGATCAACGTTGATGACGAATTCGTTTTGTGATAAAATCTTGGAAGCCATCTCCTCATCCAGAGCCAGTTTATAATTAGGAAGGAGTATGGGAAGATCGTCGAAACTGATGGAAACTTTAGCCGGATCGATATCGGCTCCGCTTTGCCCGGCGGCGCTGAGAATTCTTCCCCAGTTCGCGTCGGCACCGTAAATAGCCGTTTTCACAAGAGAAGAATTAGCTATCGACTTGCCGACCAGATCGGCGTCTTCCGCCGTCTTAGCGTTCTTAACGTTTATGGTGACGAGCTTGGTTGCGCCTTCTCCGTCGGATACGATAGATTTAGCCATCTCCCTGCAAATATCGTCCAGCGCATCATGAAACAATTCAGCATCGGCCGAATTGTTGTCAATCTTGATTCCGGACGCGCCGTTCGCCATCAGCAGAACCATATCGTTGGTGCTTGTCTCGCCGTCCACTGAAATTTTATTGAATGAATTTTTTACAGCGGTGGAAAGCATTTGCTGAAGAAATGCTTTTTCCACTCCGGCGTCAGTTGTTATGAATCCCAGCATCGTGGCCATATTAGGAGCAATCATTCCGCTGCCCTTGCAGACGGCTCCGATTACAACTTCACCTTTTGATAGTTCAACCTTCAGCGCGAAGGATTTTATTTTCTTATCAGTAGTCATTATTGCTTCAGCAGAATCTACTCCGCCGTTAGCCGAGAGCTGCGGCACTATATCGGCAATTCCATGCTCAAGCTTATCCATAGGCATAGGCTGACCAATAACCCCGGTAGATCCGATAAGAACTTCGTCGCTATTAATATTTAATTTTTCAGCGCACACTTTCTGCATTCTCAGCGCGTCGGCGAAACCGGCATCACCGGTACAGGCGTTTGCGTTTCCCGAGTTTACAAGAACAGCTTTAACTTGTCCGCCTTTATTTATGGAGCTCTGTGTGATGAGCAGGGGAGCGGCTTTAACTTTGTTTAAAGTAAAAGTACCGGCCGCCGCGCACGGCAGCTCGGAATAAATAAGCGCAAGATCTTTTTTCTTCCTTTTAATGCCGCAGAAAATTCCCGCAGCCGTAAAACCTTTTGCCGAGGTTACAGAACCGTTTTCAATATACTGATACATTTTTTGCTCCTTCGTTCTTCAGTCCGAGGCTTTCCTCCCAGCCGAAAATTTTATTAAGATTCTGGACAGCCTGTCCCGCGGCGCCTTTAATCTAGTTATCTATGGCAGACGTTATAATCAGCGTATTATTTTTTACTGAAACATTTATATCACAAAAATTTGTATTTACCACCCAGCTTAAGTTCGGCGGCACGTCTCTTAATCTTACGAATGAAGATCCCTCATAAAACGACTTGTAATATTCCGTAACATCCTTTTCGCTCACATCTTTTTTAAGATGCACCGATGTTGTCGCGTAAATCCCCACCGAAATTGGCAGCAGATGAGTAGTGAAAGAAAAAGGCGACGCGAATCCTGCTTTATTAAGAGACTGCAAAATTTCCGGCTGATGCCTGTGCTTATTAACATTATATGCCGC
>JBJKTB010000425.1:0-2502 GCA_046703345.1 Ignavibacteriaceae bacterium | reverse complement strand
GTATTATATCAGCACCTCCCGCCAGTCCGCCGTTTAATGCAATCCAGCCCGCGTAACGCCCCATCACTTCAACTACAATTACACGATGATGCGAAGAAGCTGTTGTGTGCAGCCTGTCGAGAGCTTCAGCCACAACATATACGGCCGAATCGTGTCCGAATGTTAAATCTGTCGCTTCCAGATCGTTGTCTATGGTTTTGGGAACTCCTATCATATTCATTCCCATCTCGCCGAGCTTTTTACAGATGTGCATCGTGCCGTCGCCGCCTATGGCTATCAGCGCATCTAAGTTCCAGGCCTGGTAATTTTTAAGAGCTGAGTTAGCCTTGTTCACAATTTCAATCTGGCCGTCTTTCTGCATGGGCCAGTGGAACGGATCGCCTTTATTCGATGAGCCTAGAATTGTACCCCCTCTAGCCAGTATTCCCGATACATCGTCGTTCTTTAATTCCCTCGCTCTCCCCTCAACCAAACCTTCAAAGCCGTCAATTATACCGAGTACCGACATCCCGTTATCCTGCGCGGGCTTCGTTACTCCGCGTATTACCGCATTTAATCCCGGACAGTCGCCGCCGCCGGTTAATATTCCTATTCTCTTTACTTTGGAACTTACAACCATCTTTTTTCCTTCATAGTTAATTCAGACTATTAGATGAAATTTATTTTGCCAGTAGTCTTAAAATGTATTTTCGCTAATTCCTTGAGCTTCTCGGCTCCTAATTTCTTTATCACTTTTTCGGCCGCCTCTTCAACCTGTCTTGAGGCTCCTTTAGGCAGCTTTATTTTCAGCAGACTTTCCTGTTCGTCAAACCAGCGGTTAAATCTTTCCCGCGCTAATATAGATGCGGCTGCTACCGCCGTGTATCTTTCAGCCTTGGTATATTGATGAAGAACTATTTTCTTCCCTTTTTCCTGAAGCGAATTTTTTATCAGACTTTCGTCGCCGAATTTATCGCTTACCGCTTCGCCTGCTTCGTATTCTTTCAGTATGTTTTCCAGTACCCTTGCGTGTGCCCATCCCAATAGTCTGTTTACGTTGCCCATCGAATTCTGAAGCACATTGTATTTTTCAGGAGTTATAACAACTAGGTTAAACCGGCCTTCCACGGTATTTTTAATTACAGGCGCAAGTTTGTTAATTGCTGTATCCGTAAGCTCCTTGCTGTCCTTTACTCCGAGCAGCTTAAGTCTCCTGGATACTTCTGCGTTTACTAGTACTCCGGCTATTACCAATGGTCCGAAATAATCTCCTTTGCCTGATTCGTCAGTTCCGATGTATTCCGCGGGTTCTGGAACTTCGTCTTTTTTTATCTCAAATAGCTCCTCACCGAAAAGTAGTCTGCTTACATCCGAGTATATCGCCGAATTTCTGTTGCCCTGCAGCACAGGCTTAACCCCTTTCTTACCGAAATATACAAGCAGTTTTAATTTCTCGCTGCTTTTCCTTACTTCGGTTTCAAAATTGTACTGCATTTTTTTAATGCCGGAAGCCGTGTATCCTTTTTCTTTCAATACAGTTATGTATTGTTTAATGGTTTTTTCGGCCGAATTGTCCAAATCGATTAAAACATTATTTATTTTCAAACTTTAAAAATAATTAAATGTCCCATAATTATAAAATATCATCGAATTTTATTTTGCTTTTTTTATCTGGGACACATAAAACTTGCTAATTCCTGTATAAAACTTATTTAACTTGTTTACCATGACATGACGTTTTATTAGTACATTGACATTACCTTTTTATACGCTTAGTTTTATATAGTCTATTTATTTTCTACGGAACAAAGGAGATGTTATGAGAATATTTGCCGTTTTAATTTTCACGGTATTGTTCGTGGCAACAACCTTTCCGGCGGTCAATTCCGATTCGACCGCTGATTCCGGCGCAAAGGTAGCGAAACAAATGGCTTTAAAGCTACAGGAAAAAATTCTTCTTTCAGATAAACAAACCTCAAAAATTGAAGCTCTGCTTGATACCTACATTGACTCCAAACACCCTACTCATGAATTACTGTCTACAACAAAGGAAAAGATCGAAGCATTGTTAGATTTCAGACAGAAAGCTAAGTATGATATAATTCAAAAAGAATGGTGGGATTCCTTTAACGGAATTCAAAAAGAAATAAAAGAATAATCACCCTATGGTATTTAATGGCCGGGATATAAATTCTTTTATATTCCGGCAGCTTTACTCCTTCCCTGCTCTCCTCCTTTATTTACTCTAAATAATGCGTTCTCTATCTTAATCTTCAGTTCTTTTTCGTTGAAGGGTTTTAAAATAAAATCGTAGTTGTAATAAGAACTCGTCTTGGCGCTTAAATAACTCTCATCAAAGTAGGATGTAATATAGATTATAGGCACCTGATAATGTTTTGTAATGTATGCCGCAGCCTGAGTACCGTCCATTCTCCCGCGCAAGGTGATATCCATTAAGATTATATCAGGTTTCGACCTCAATGCATGTTTTATAGCTTCTTCGCCCGACGGCACTACCGCAGC
>JBJKTB010000424.1:0-8659 GCA_046703345.1 Ignavibacteriaceae bacterium | reverse complement strand
GATCAACGCTGAGAAGTGTATTAAGCTTCTCTATTTTGTCAACATTGCCTAATCTTATCGCGATACTGTCGCGCAGCGTTTCTGATGAATCGGCATTGACAATTCCGTTTTTATATATGTCCTTTACTACATCACCTATCATCGGAAAAAGCTTTCTGAAAGTCAGGGATCTGTTAATGGACATATTCCGTTCCTGTTTTCGCAGGTTTCTGAATGTATTAAATGATTCAGTACTGAGAAATGTCGGATTGAAATCTTGAAGTGTATCATTGGTTAATACGCTGTCTAACATCCTTAAAAGAAATATGTTGTACGACTTCAGCGAATCAAGCGCAACGTTTACTTCGTCGTTTTGCCTCAGAAATACCGGGAAAACACTCTGAGCCGCCGCTTTAACCTCAGCTTTGTATGTCTCGGGTTCCTTAAGCACAGGAAAACTGAACGGCGCTATCAAGTCGTCGTGTATCCAGATGGATCCTACCGATACGTCCGACTCGATCGATTCTCCCTTCGGAAACATCATCGCTATCAGAATAACCGTTATAAGTCCTATAAGAACTTTTACCCTGCGGCCTGTCTTTAATTTTGACTGTTTCTTTTCAGGCATTTTCTTTTAAATAAATCATGATCTAACTTGTTGTAAGAAAAACTCTTCTCCGTATATAACTGATCTTACGGTAAACTAATAATAATAACGCCCAATATATGTTATACGGCGCAAACTGATGTTATAAAGATATTAAATTTTCATTTTAACTTCTCCGGAACACCGTTTTCCGTTTCATTATGCGCCGCGATTTCATTTTTCGGCTTTCAGTCTTAAATAGTCCCCGCCAAACAAAATCTAAATAACCGATTTCCACCCTATAGCATTAAGATTCTTATAAATAACTATTGATGATATAACCGCAAGCACCGCGTATATTATAACCGAAACAATATCGCCGAATATAAGTTTGCCTATACCGAAAAGGAATGAGTAAACAAGCACAACACCGGCCAGCCAGTTTATAAACATCCTTAAGAATCCTGTATCGCTTTCCACGTCCGGCAGCTTGTCTGAAATTTTCTTCCAGAATATTCCGCCGGGATGAATCTTCCTGTAAAACGAGAAAAGCACTTCCTCGTCGGTCGGTCTGGTTAAAAATGTAACCGTAACCCAGACTACGGTTGTGGCGGCGACGAGATAATAAAGAGTATAAGGAAACGGTATCCCCATGCTCCTTACTATAGGGAACACCACAAACGGCGTTATCATCGCTGAGATCTCGGACCACGCGTTTATACGCCACCAGAACCACCGGAGTATAAGCACCGAGCCTACTCCGGCTCCGCATTCAAGTATAAACTCCCACGCGCCGGAAATTCTGTTGATGAACAATGTAACGAAGATTGAAACTATCATCAATGATATAGTAATGAGTCTGGAAATCTTGACGTAGTGCTTCTCGTCCTCTTTCTTTTTGATGAACCTTCTGTAAAAATCGTTAAGCACGTAAGAACTGCCCCAGTTGAGCTGTGTTGCTATCGTGCTCATGTAAGCCGCGAAGAATGCAGCTACCAGCAGTCCTTTTAATCCTATCGGAAGAAAATCGCGCATAGCATAAATATATCCCATTCCCTTTTGATCAATACCGAGATGAGGATAAAGTACCAGCGTTGAAAGTCCTACAAGTATCCAGGGCCAGGGACGAATGCCGTAATGCGCCAGCTGAAAAAACAATGTCGCGAAAAGCGAATGCTTCTCGTCTTTAGCCGACATCATTCGCTGCGCGATGTACCCGCCGCCCCCGGGCTCTGCGCCGGGATACCACGATGCCCACCACTGAATCCCCACATAAGCTAAAAATGCCGCTACCGTCAACGCGAACGCTCCTCCCATCGAGGTCGCACTCGATATGGTAGGAAAGAAATCAAATACAAATGCCGGCAGCTTGTGCTGCAGTCCGGTTATTCCCCCCACCTGCGGGGAGTTTACGACAATAATCGCAAGTATTATCGTTCCGCCCATTGCCATGAAGAACTGAAATGCGTCTGTTACTACAACACCCCACAGCCCCGAAAGCGCTGAATAGAACGCTACAAGTATCATACAGCCGAATACGTATAACATCACCTGAGATTCGGGGATGCCGAATAATCCGATAAGTATCGATTCCATCGCCTTGTTAACCCAGCCCATTATAATTATGTTCATGAATAGACCCCGGTAAAGTGCGCGGAAGCCTCTTAAAAATCTCGCCGGCTTCCCAGAATATCTTATCTCCGCAAATTCAACTTCCGTCATTATCCCCGCTCTCCTCCAGAGCTTCGCGAAGAAAAATACCGTAAGCAGACCTCCGAAAGCAAAGTTCCACCATATCCAGTTGCCCGCGATTCCGTTCTTAGTTACAAGCTCGGTAACCGCTAGCGGCGTATCGGCCGCAAACGTTGTGGCTACCATAGACAATCCTGCAAGATACCACGGCAGGTTTCTTCCTGAAAGAAAGAACTCGTCTGTGCTTTTTCCGGCTCTCTTGGAATAGTAGAGCGCTATGCCTATCGAAAAGATGAAATATGCTAGTATTATTAAATAGTCTAATAGTTGCAAATTAACCTCAATTTTCTGTTAAAAGATCATGTTAATTAAGGCGGGCCTCGGACGGTTTTTTTCGTGATGAATGTTCAAAGCGATTATTGAAATCGTTTTTTGCATAATTTTTAGATTGGCTGAATAAATTTAGTTTATTTAAATATTTCACACAATCGCTTTGAAATATAACAATTTTTAATTTAGAACTCATTATAATTAAATGAGGAATTGATTTTTACTTTTATCCTTATTTCCCCCGCCGGATTATCTTAAACGATCTTACCCCGACTTCCGAAATCCATGTCCCTCTGCTGAAAGGCATCCAGAAAAGTCCTTCGCTGCTGCCTGTTTTTATCTCATGCGCCTTGAGATTCCCAGATACCGACTCTTGTTTTACGAGCGTATCCGAGCGGAAAATTAAAACAAAATTATAATCAACGCCGTAATCGTTAAAGTTCCTCATTTTTACAACAACACCGTCGCTGTTTTTTGCGCTTTGCCCGTAATAGATGAATGAAGCCTCAACTCCGTCCGATTTGTAAAGTGTCGTCCACGGGTTTAATACAGTCGTGTCCTGCTGCGCTAAACACATTCCCGCAGCAAATATTATAAGAAACAATGCGGCTGCTTTCATCGTTTTTCCGCTGGATTTAAAATCCCTTTAATTTCATACCATACGGTCATTTCCGCTGTGAAATGTGTTGTTTTGTCCGGATTACTTCTTCTTCAAAACCAAACCGCTCAGCACTTCTTCAATTTTTTTGTACTGATCGGCGCTCCCGCCGGTATGATCGTAAACTACTTTTCCCGATCTGTCTATTATTATGTTTCTGGGGAACGCGCCGCCCAGCGTTTTGATCATATCAGGCGAAGCTAATCCCTGAATGTATTTAAAATCTCGCTTCGCCAGAAAACCGTTAAGATTATCAGGGTCATAAGCAACGGCGACAAACACTACGCCCGATGAATCGTATTTATCTACAAGCGAATTTAAACCGGGTATCTCCTCCGCGCACGGCGCGCAGCTTGTCGCCCACCAGTTTATTACCACTATCCTGCCTTTAAATTTGCCGAATGAAAACGTCTTCTGATCGTTTGTATTAATTGATAATGACGGAAAATTTTTGCCGGGACTTATAACCGGAACAATAGTTATCCCCCCGCCGCCGGGTGAAATCCATGAATAATAAATCGACTCATCCTTCGGAACGTAAATAACCTTTATTAAATTATTTTTCCCGGCCTCATCCAAAATTGTTGCCGTAAAATTCATCCGGCCTTCCTCCTGTCCGTTCTCCGCCATCCTTGTTAATGAAAATCCGGTCCCCGAAGAATAAACAATCGAGTAGATGATGTCTTTCTTTTTATCTGTAAATTTAAAGAAATACACATAAGCAAAATCTCCCTTGGGATTTATCCACGCGTAAGAAGGATCGGATACTTTAAGCGGCAGCGGCCTTCCTGGTTCTATCTCCGGCAGCCCTTTCTGTACGGGAGCAGAAGCGAAGTTCTCACCGCCCGGCGGAACGAATCCCTGAGCGTCTGAAGCTCTTGCAGGAAGAAGAAATAAAGCAAACATCAATATGAAAAACATTGACTTACTCATATGCGCCTCATCCGAATTTCCGCGTAAATACTAACCCGGGTATCAATATAATTCTATCGGCGGATAAATTCCCGCGCGGGGATAGAATTATTTGATATATCCGCGATTGTTGAGATTCTTGAAGAGAACGGCATGAGTACAAATAAGTCGTGAAGCGCGGCTAACTTCAGCCGCGAATTTCACTAATTTCCCCCTAAGTAAATAAAAAACGGAGAAGCTTATGGTTGATTTTCATACATTATTCCAATACTCCAATTTTCCAAAACTCCAAATTCCGCATCAATAATACCTTCTTGCTTTACTTCGGTTAAATAGTGAAATTCGTGTAATAGCGGCTGACCGCTGCCAATTTATAAAATCTTAAAAAGGTAATCTACTTTTTAATTCTCCAGCAGCCATTAATAACGGCAGCCTCTGCGCTGTTTCCTGCGTGCGGAAGGCTGTACATGTCTTCTATCGTCCTGAGCACGTTATAATGATTTATTTTCTGACCGTACTTCCCTCCTTTTACCGGCTGACCCAAAATAAAAGTAGGTATGTGATTCCCTTCGAGATCGTTGTCCTCATCAAAAGTAACAACGAGCAGACTGTTATGTTCCTCAGCCCACTTGATGTAGCCGGATAGGTGTGTCTTCATCCAGCTGTCGCAAATTTTAATTCTGTCGGGATCTTTACCGTTATGCATGTCGTTATGCTGATTAGGTATCACGAATGATACTGTTGGAAGATTATTATAATCCTTGGGAAATTCGGTTAAAGGAAGGTTTAACGAATCCGGTATTCCGTTTTCCTTCGAGTTCTGCCAGTTCACCCAGGGATTGTGCTTCCTCGCGTAAAGCCCTTTGTACCTGCCGTTGTATCCGGTCGAAGGCAGATCTTCGGAGTAGCCGGCAAAGGTATAACCGTTAGTAAGAAGCTCCGCCCCCAGATTCGGCGCGGTAAACGGAAACATCTTCGGCAGATCGTCGTCAGTTATCCCGAAATAAGTGCCCGCGAATAAAGCCAGATAATTAGGCTGACTCGGGTGAGTAACCGCGTATGAGTTTGTGAATAATGCGCAGTCTTTCCTTCTTATTAAAGAATTTATGTACGGCGCCGCCTTTGAGCCCGCTATCTGATCAAACGCGTGGTTCTCAAGAATTACCACTACCACATGATCGGGCTTCGGAATTTGTGCCTTCACTTTGATAACAAATGACAAAGCTAATATTGCAATAAAATAACCGAAGATAGTTTTCATTTTAAACCGGGATTTTTTGATTAATAACAACTGGCTTCAATATAAAAATATCAGATGAGAATTAATGATTAGACAAAGGCGCCGCCTGTTATTATGCATCTTACTGCCAATCCCGTCACAGGCATTAGAAACTGGCTTGCAGCAGGCAGTACATCTTCCGCTCACTTAAGATCACGCCGGCTAATATCCGACTTTCATCATATCCGGCTGTATGTATTGAATGAACGGAAGTTTTATTTCGTTCAGCGGTCTGCTTCATCTAATACGCAGGAATCAGTGTCACACAAGACTTCCCGCATATATTAGAACGGCTGACGCGATTTTAACAAAAGGACAAACTTTTATAGGGAGGATGTCTGTCTTTGCGCCTGTAACCGATGTCAGAAATGCTAGCAGAAAAAGCATAAGCGCGCATATCCTGTAGATAAGCTGGGAAACTATATGATCTGTACCGCCTTCAACTGTTACAAAAATTACAAGAAGACCGATAAAGCACAGTGTTAAGCCTTCGCCTATCCACCCCATAGTAAGCAGCCGCCTGTTCTCCGAAGAAATGGCACCCATAGCTTTAAGTACGGCTTTGGTCGGGATAATGTGGGATACTCCCCATAATGTAATTATACCGGCGCCGAGGTATATAAAAATATAATGCATTTACCCTCTCTCCCATTCTGCTTCAGGCAGATCCGGAACCGAGGAACATTAGTAACTTTAATTTGTCAGGCGGTATTTAATCAACTGTTCTTACGCCGCCCGTTTAACTTCGTATACAGAAATCTGATCCGGTTATAAACTAACTTAAAAATTGTTAATTGTACAGATAAAAATTTTTGCTAAAGGAAATGTCTTTATAAATGTTTTTATACGCTGATTAATTCAGTTCATCTTGAAGTTCATATATTGAAGAAAGTACCTTCTCGGCTCCCGTAAAATCGCATCCTTCAGTTAACTGAGTGGGAATTACGTAGCACTTTATCCCCGCCGCTAAAGCGGCCTTCAAACCTCTTTCCGAATCCTCGACGGCAGCGCATTCTTCTTTTTTAAATCCCGATTTCTCTACCGCCATAAGATACGGCTCCGGATCCGGCTTGGGCTCTTTGTAGTCATCTGAAGTTATAACAAAATCGAAGTATTTCATCAAACCGGATTTCTCATGGATAATTTTAAAATGATCGCCCCGCGAGCTGGTTACCACTCCCATCTTATACTTCCCGCTTAGCTCATTCAGCGTCTCTTTTACCCCGGCTATTATTCTAAGCTCCTCGCTTAAAAGACTTCCGTATATACTGTTTCTCTCGTTCCGGAGTGCGGTTATCTGATCATGACTTAATCCCTTTTTCTCTGCCAGGTGCCACATGCCTTTCGATCTGATTAAAAAATTCTGAATATACATTTCTATCGTAAGCTCCACGCCTATCTTCGCGAATACTTCCCTGCTTGCCCTGTAGTACAGCATCTCGGTATCGACGAGTATCCCGTCGTTGTCCCAGAATATGGATTTTATTTTCTTACTGCTATTCATTTACTCAGTTACCGAATTATTAATGTGATACATTGCCGGCATGCAGTTTTACATTTTCCTTTTAATTTTATACATAACGTAGGGAAGTACGGTAATCCACATCAGCACCAGTATCCACATCCTCCCTTCAAAAATATTATAATCGTAAAACAGCATGCTCCACGGATGACCCATAACATAATGGCCGAAAATAAATTCAAAGGTTATAGTCATGACAAGCCATATAATTCCTATAACCGCGGCTTCTCCTGAAGTTTTTATTTTCCATCGCCGGCTTACTAACCAGACAAACATACCGAAAAGTAATATTCCGCTTATCACCGACGCCTGGTGCGCTGCAAGCTCGCCGAGTTATTGCTTGTACAAGTCTTCTCTCAAAGCTACGTTGATTATGGCGATGAACACCATCGGTATCCACAGCAGCACATATCTTAGTATCATATAAATCCCCTCTTATTCGCAGCAAATATATCAAATATTTTTCATTTCAAGATCAAGCAGATACTGCTTCCGCCATAAACCGCCGCCGTAGCCGGTTAGGCTGCCGTCTGAACCTATCACTCTGTGGCACGGGACTATAATTGCTATTCTGTTGTCGCCGTTGGCCTTCGCAACCGCCCTAACCGCTGAAGGCTGCTTGATTATTTCCGCCTGCCTTTTGTAAGATCTCGTCTTCCCGTAAGGTATGCCCAGAAGAGCCTCCCACACTTTATTCTGGAAGGGCGTACCGTCAAGCAGAAGCGGCAGGTCGAATTCCTTTCTTTTCCCATCGAAATATTCTTTCATCTGTCTGTTTAGCTCTTCGAAATGAAGGCTCTGTCCCGGTATTACCTCCGCTTTGAATATTCTTCTTATCCTTTTTAATTGAGTCTCCAGCATACGCCTGTCTGCGAATTCAAGAAGACAGATCCCCTCATCGGCGGCGGCCGCTATCATCGGGCCGAGCGGAGTCAAAATCCTCGTAACCGTTATCAGTTTTTTACGCCTGCTTTCCTCCGGCGTAAATCCAGTTGCTTTTTTAAACGATGATGTAAACCCGCTCAGTGAATCGTAACCTGAATCGTAAGCCGCTTCTATCACTTTATCGCCGTATCTTATTCTGCCGAACGCGCCGTTTATTCTTAACGTCCTTTGATAAGCCTGGAAGGTCATGCCCATATTTGTTTTGAACCACCGCCGCACTCTATTGGGATCGACACCCTTCTTTTTCAAATCCCCGTCGGTTATCTTACCGGCCTTGCCGTCGGCAAGTTCGCCGGCAATACCCTTCAGCCATTCCGGGAATGCGCCTTTAGATTCCAGCGGCCGGCATTTCTTGCAGGGCCTGTATCCGTTAAGAAGAGCGTCGCGCGTGGATTTGTAATACTCTACGTTTTCTCTCTTGGGTTTTCTAACTCTGCAGCTAGGGCGGCAGAATATTCCGGTGGTCTTCACCGCGACGAAAAATATTCCGTCGTAGCTGCCGTCGCTTTTTAACATAGCGTTGTACATTGTATTTTCGGAAGGAAGCAAGTTCCGCATATTATCGTACTCCGTTTACTTCAATAATATAAAGAATTTTTAACTGCGGTATTTTAACGCGGCGGGTGAAATATATCAACCGAAAACTTAACAACTATTTTTTTAGACATTCTTATTTACTACAAGAATGAAATAAGATTGGTTATAACTGGCTTATTAAAAGTTCAATGCTCGCGGGTAAAAATTTATGTTTGCAAA
>JBJKTB010000423.1:0-13954 GCA_046703345.1 Ignavibacteriaceae bacterium | reverse complement strand
CCGATGGACGGGGAAGTAACTGTCGGTAAACTTGATAACGGTTTAACATATTATATCCGCGAAAACAAAAAGCCGGAAAACCGCGCGGCACTGCGGCTTATTGTTAACGCCGGTTCTGTTCTGGAAGACGACGACCAGCAGGGACTGGCGCATTTTGTGGAGCATATGGGATTTAACGGAACAAAGAACTTTAAGAAACACGAGCTTATAGACTACCTTGAATCTATCGGGATGAAGTTCGGGCCTGAAGTAAACGCATATACCAGTTTCGATGAAACGGTATACATGATTGATGTTCCTACCGACAGCGCCGAAACCGTTGAAAAGGGATTTCAGATACTGGAGGAATGGGCCCATAACGTAAGCTTTGAGGATGATGAGATAGATAACGAGCGCGGAGTTATTGTAGAAGAATGGCGTCTGGGACGGGGCGCGCGGGCGCGTTTAAGAGACAAGCAGTTTCCCGTAATATTTAAAAACTCGCGTTACGCCGAAAGACTTACTATCGGGAAGAAAGATATAATTGAAAACTTTAAGCACGATGTACTCAGAAAATTTTACAAAGACTGGTACAGACCCGATCTAATGGCCGTAGCCGCCGTAGGAGATTTTAATAAAGATAAAATTGAAAAAATAATTAAAGAGCACTTCTCGCGTATACCCGATCCTAAGAGCGAAAGGAAAAGAGAAGTTTACCCGATACCTCCGGCCGGGGAAAGGCTTTACGCTATAGCCACCGATCCGGAAGCTACACAGACAAATGTAGCGCTCTATTATAAACTGCCTGTTGTCCCTGAAAAAACGCTCGCCGATTACAGACAGTCGCTTGTGGAAAATCTTTATAATTCAATCTTAAACTCCAGGCTTCAAGAAATATCGCAGAAACCAGATCCTCCGTTCTTATATGCCGGATCGGGAAAAGGAAGATTTATACGAAGCAGTGAAATTTATTATCTGGGCGGAGTTGTAAAAGACGGCGGCATTGAAAGAGGATTAGAAGGAATGCTGAAAGAAGCCGAAAGGGTAAGGCAGTACGGCTTTACTCAAAGCGAGCTTGACCGCGAGAAACAGAATATGCTGCGCATGTATGAAAAAATGTACAACGAAAGGGATAAAACCGAATCGGCAAGAATTATACAGGAATACATAAACAATTTCCTTGAAGATGAGCCTACTCCGGGTATTGAGTACGAATACTCGATGAGCAAAGCTTTACTGCCGGGTATAAAACTTGAAGAAGTTAACAAGCTCGCTAATGAATGGATGGTGCCTGAGAACAATGTTGTAGTTATAAGCGCTCCGGAAAAGAAAGGAGCAGCAGTACCTGAAAAGGATCAGCTCGCGGCAGTATTCGATAAAGTTAATAAAATGAAGCTTACAGCGTACGAGGATAAAGTTTCAAACCTTCCTCTGGTCGATAAAATTCCTGATCCGTCGAAAGTAGTCAGCGAAAGCGAAAATCCGGATCTGAAATTGACAGAATGGAAGCTTGCCAACGGTATTAAGGTAGTATTAAAACCCACCGACTTTAAGAACGATGAGATAAGCTTCCAAGCTTTTAGTCCGGGCGGAAATTCATTAGTGCCGGATGAAAACTACATACCTTCCGCCACCGCCAGCGCGCTTGTAGATCAGAGCGGAGTAGGGAAATTCGACCTTATCACGCTGCAGAAAATGCTTGCCGGTAAAGTTGTAAACGTAAGTCCATACATATATGAACTGTCTGAAGGCTTAAACGGAAGCGCATCTCCAAAAGATATAGAGACTATGTTTCAGCTTATTTATCTGTACTTTACTTCACCTAGAATCGACAGCTCAGCTTTCCTTTCATACCGCAACCGGATGAGAAGCATGCTTCAGAACAGAAACCTGAGTCCGGAAGGAGCTTTTTACGACACTCTTTCGGTAACTCTGGCGCAACATCATTTGAGAAGACAGCCGTGGACGGAAGCTACGCTGGATAAGATGGACATGGAAAAATCTTTTAAGATATATAAAGACCGGTTTGCCGACGCATCGGATTTTACTTTTGTGTTTGTCGGTAATTTTGATAAAGACAAGATAAAGCCGCTCATCGAAACATACATAGGCGGACTTCCGGTAATAGACCGCAAAGAGAGCTGGAAAAATCTTCACATCGATCCTCCGAAAGGAAAGATCGACAGGGAAGTAAGAAAAGGAATAGAGCCGAAGAGCATGGTTAGTCTTACTTTTACAGGTCCATACGAATGGGGTTACCTTAACAATTTCAATCTTGACGCGATGAAGTCTGTGCTTGATATAAAGCTTCGTGAAAATATCCGCGAGGAGAAAGGCGGAACATACGGAGTCAGAGTAAGCGCGAGCGGGCAAAAGGTACCGGATGAAGAATATAATATTTCCATAATGTTCGGCTGCAGCCCCGACAGGGTTAACGAACTTGTAGCTGCGGTTATGCAGACTATCGACAGTTTAAAGACTTTACCCGTGGACGACATTTACATAACGAAAGTAAAGGAGACCCAGCGGAGACAGAGGGAAGTAAACTTAAAAGATAACCGCTTCTGGCTGAACACGCTGCAGAGATATTATTTCTACGATATGGATCTTTCAGAAATATTGAAAGAGCCCGAGAGAACTGACGCGCTGACAAAAGACGACGTAATGAACGCGGCTCAGAAATATTTCAATATGGAAAATTATGTGAAAGTTGTGTTGTATCCTGAAAAATCATGATCTAAAACCCTGCTCTGCTCAGATGCCGGCATAGTAATTAACCAGCAGCTTACTGCGTTAATGAATGCCGGCAAGGAGCAGAGCGCAAAGGGTAAAGCTCAATGGGCAAGAAGCAAAACGCTTTCCGCAAGGACGGACTGGTCTTCCATAATGTATAGATAGGCTTCCGCAACATTAAAATAGGCTTTCGCAACATTGAAATAAGCTTCCGCAACATTGAAATAGGCTTCCGCAACATTGAAATAGGCTTTCGCAACATTGAAACGGGCTTCCGCAACATTGAAATAAGCCTCCGTAACAGTGAAATAGGCTTAAGTTATGGAGGAAATAACTATATACGGGAAACGAAGATTAATTCAAATCGAATATAAACTACAATGCTCACACGGGATTACATAATGCGCCTTATAAATACTTTGGTTAAAGTACTGGCCAAAGTGCTGTTCCGTAAAGACGCAAAAGATTATGAAGGCGCGCTGCAGCAGATTGATAAGGCCGTAGTAGAATTGTTAGGCTTCGACGGAAAATTCATGAGGAGTGTCTCAAATAAACAGCTTGTTGAGCTTTTCGGACTCGAGCAGGCTACATTCACCGCGAAATGCTACACTGCGGGAGTATTATTTAAGGAAGAAGCGGAAGTGCTTGAACTTCAGGGAAAAGAAGATGAGAGCCTTAACATGTACGTAAAATCCTTCAACATATTTATCGAAGGATTAAAAAAGTCGCCTAAAATGATTGAGCCCGAGCATTACGAGAAAATAAATGCAGCGACGGTGAAAATTGAAAACGAAGAATTATCAATTGCCGAAGAAGAAAATTTATTCTTTTATTACGAATTTAGCGGAAGATTTGATAAAGCGGAGAATCTTCTTTTCGAACTCATTAACTCGAAGAGCGAATGGATAGACAAGGGTATTTCTTTTTACACCCGTCTTCTTGAAAAAAGCAAAGAAGAACTTATGCAAGGCGGGCTGCCTAAAGAAGAAATTCCGGAAGGGCTTGACCGGCTGAAGGAGATGAAGGAAAGCCGAGACCTTTGAATTTTAGACGTGTTAAAGATCGAATGTGATGTTAAATTTCGGCAGTCATAAATAAAATAACTGAATTTTCTCATGAACAGCTTATTGATCTGTATTCATGAATTTTGGAAAAACGGACTATTTGAATGATGGGGAAAAATAAACAATCCGATTGAATATCTGTCCTTCACTTCAAGAGCAATATAAATTTTGTGCAGCTTCTATAAAATAATATGATGTTGTGGCGGATTTAACGCCGAATTTAAAAACCTATCTTTAATTTTAATCTGAGAAAGCGTAATTAATAAATAATTATACGGCAGCATTGCAAGGTAAACGAATTTAATTAAGGACATAGTTATGAAAAAGGCGGTTGGTATTATTTTTATGTTTTTGATTTTTATATTCGCCGGATGCGGGCCTTCGGTAAATACCGTTTCATTCAGAAGCGCCGACCCTGCTTTTGCCATGCTCGACAATTACGGCTACTGGGTAAACATGCCGGGTCTGGGAAATACATGGAGACCGTTTAACGAGATCGGCTGGCAGCCATACAGCGACGGGCAATGGGTTATGACTAACCGCGGATGGATGTGGGATTCACCTGAGCCTTACGGCTGGGCGGTTTATCATTACGGCTACTGGGTCTATACCGATTCGTACAGCTGGGTCTGGGTGCCGTCTTATAAATGGCATTCTTCAATGGTAAGATGGTACGATAACGACGGCTACATCGGCTGGGCGCCTGTGCCGCCGCCTTCAATTTCAGCAGATTATTACAACCGCTATTCCGATAGAATATGGGTCGTTGTTCCGGAAAAACATTTTCTGAATCCGCAGGTTGGAAAATACAGAAACGAAGTTCCTTCCTCGCAGATAATTTCTATAAGAAATACAGGCAGCGGAAGAGCGCCGGACGCTAGAAGGATAGAACGGGCGACAAACACTCAGATCAGAACTGTTACCACACAATCGGAACAGATACGATCCGGCGGGCGGGAGCTTGAAAGAGTAAGAGTTAGCGGTACTCCCGAAAACAGAAGCGAGCCGGTACGCAATCAGATCGGAAGGCCATCGCCAGCGAATACTAATCCGGCAAGAACGGAGCCGGCAAACCGTACCGGCGGAGGAAGAATTGAGCCGAAGCATGATACTCCGGCGAATAACGGTACCGGAAATGACGTGCGCAAAGAACAGCTTAACAATACGAAAGTGAGAAACGCGGAACAGCAGCTTAAAAAGTTGGATAAGGCCGGAAGGAATGAAGTCAGAAGGGAAGAAAAAGCAAGGAAGAAAGAGTCGGTTCGTCTGAAGAAAGATGTAAAGAAAGAAAACAAACCGGGCAATAAAAAAGCAAGAAACGAAAAGAAAAAAGAAAAACCGATTCGTTGAGTTTAGTCTTTACGGATCAAACAAAATTAAAGCATTATAAGTTGGCCTGCTCAAAAGAAAAGTTTTTCTGAAGCACTGAAAACCTATTTCCGAGGATTTATAATATTAATATTTCTGTTTAGCAGGCCTCTTTTATTTTAGCGGTTATTTAAGACAGATGACCGGTAGCTTCGCGTTACGGCCGACTCTGCCGCAGGTTGTTATATTTTTATTTATAGTCTATTTTTGTACTGAAGTAAACATGAAAAATAAATATAGCAGCCAGGGGGAATCGGCATGAAAAGAATAATTATCACGGCGGTTCTATTGTCGGCTCTGATATATGGAGCCGGTTTAACTTACGCGCAGGACAAAGATTTTTTCCGCGATTACGACTCAACCCGAACATGCAGCAGCTTCAGCATAGATCTTACAGTAAACAACACCGGCATAAGTTTCGGAAACTCGAAATACATTAACGGTATAAGGTTCAACGCCGTTGACTGTGATGTTGAAGAAGTTAACGGCATTAACATTACGTTTTGGAATCCATCCAGGTTCAGCGGCACCACAATCAACGGTCTGGCTTTAGGGCTGGCTCCCGCCGCCGGATATCTCCACGGTATAGCCGTCGGTATAGGCGCAACGCTTGCTGATCACGAACTTGACGGAATAAGTCTAAGCGGACTGGCAACCGTTTCCGGAGGACACGTAAGAGGAATTAACGCAGCCTCGCTCGCGATAGTATCGCAAAAAGGCATCGCCGGAATAAACTTATCAGGCTTAGCGCTGGTAGCCACCGAAGGTAATATTATCGGAATTAATTTCGGCGGTCTTGCTCTAGTAAGCGCTGAAGGATCGATAAACGGAGTAAACCTCGGGGGGCTTGCTCTTGTAGGAAATAAGGGAATAAAAGGCTTGAACATAGGCGGCCTGGCACTGGTATCTGAAAACGGCATAGCAGGAATCAATTTGGGAGGTCTAGCCGCTGTTGCATCGGCTGGGGAAATGAAAGGTCTCAACATCGCGGGCCTCGCGCTTGTTGGAAACGACGGAATTAAAGGAATAAATATTGGGGGACTAGCCGTTGTTTCGCAGTCGGATATTAAAGGCTTAAACATAGGCGGTGTTGCCGTTGTTGCAGGCAAAGGTTCCGATATATCTGGATTAAATTTTTCGTTGGGAGTTCTTCAGAGCGAGGGAGAAATAAAAGGACTCAACCTCACAGGATATAAGATACAGGCCGATATGCTGTCCGGATTGAACACCTCGCTTCTATATATTAATTCGGAGAACGCGCGGGGAATAAATATCTCCGCTTACAATAAGATAGGCACATTTAAGGGATTGTGC
Organism: Ignavibacteriaceae bacterium; assembly: GCA_046703345.1. Taxonomy (GTDB): domain Bacteria; phylum Bacteroidota; class Ignavibacteria; order Ignavibacteriales; family Ignavibacteriaceae; genus FEN-1297. Next base: position 7,496 of record JBJKTB010000423.1, on the reverse strand, counting down.
ATCGGGCTGCTGAACGCTGCCGAAGAACTTCACGGGCTTCAGATAGGGATTCTTAACATCGCGAATAACAACGAAGGACTGCTTAGGATTCTGCCTTTATTTAATTATCACGATTGAGGTACATACTGCTGTATGAATAAAATAATCGAAAAAGTATTATCGGAAAAAACGGTTTTCTTCGGAATAGAAGAAATAGAAGGCGTTATAAGCGATGCGGAAATTATTGATGATAAAGATACGCTTATGAGCGGCCGTATAAGAATAATAAAGCACGGCGCATACTTTATGGTGCAGGAAACGACGGACAAGGGAGAAGCCGTGTTAAGGCTTATGGAAGATTTGAAGCACGCGGAAGAATTTGTTAATTCAAGAATGGAGACTTACGAAAAGATGTGGGACGGCTGCGGCTGCAGAGTAAGATATTACGATTAGATTCATTTAACATGTCAGCGAGCACTTACATTATTATTTAATTTGACTGGAAAAAACAGCGGGCCGTTGAAAGACCTATTGAACTTAGTTAAAATTTTATTATAATTCGGCACCTTAAATTAAATCGAATAACAATCGACACTGCGGACGGGAAAGTTATTCGGCATACATATCCCTCAATAAATCTTTATATGAACGATAATCTTTTAAATATATCTCATAGCATTGAAACCGATAAAACCGTACTCCGGCAATACAGCGAAGGGGACGGAAAATTATTCTTTGATCTGATTCATAAGAATAAAGACAGGCTGGCGGACAGTTTCCCATCTATACTGGCGAACGCTTTTAATGAGATTACCACCGAATATTTTATTCAAAACAAAATAATAGAGTGGTACGAAAAAAAATCGTTCGCCTTCGGCATATGGCTTAAGGGCAGCGGAGAATACATCGGTCATTTAAATGTAAAGAATATCGACTGGGTAATACCGAGAGCAGAACTGGCCTATTTTATTTCCGGTGAGTACGAAGGGCGCGGTATTATGAAGGAAGTGCTTACGGCGCTCGTAAAATTCTGTTTCGAAGAACTTGAAATGAACCGAATTTTTGTACGGGTTCTTACGGGCAACGAGCGGAGTTATAAACTCGCCGAGAGATGCGGCTTCACTAAAGAAGGAACTATGCGAAAAGATCACAGGACTTTCGACGGTGATCTTGTTGACCTTTTTTATTACGGACTGACTATTGACGATTACCGTTTGCTGAAGGAGAAAGATCGAATTGCCGGATGAAAGTAATAACGAAAAAAGATCTAACGAGGCGTTCTTCCTAAAAACCGCCAGGGCCAAAATGCCTTACGGTAAATTTGCCGGACGCCTGTTAATTGATCTTCCGCTTCCCTATCTGGTTTGGTTTTCGCGACAGGGATTTCCGGACGGCGAACTGGGCGAGATGATGAGAATAGTATACGAAATTAAACTGAACGGACTTGAATATCTGTTTAAGCCCCTTCAAGGAAAAAGACATTAACCGGAAATAGAAGATCATAACTTGTTGCCGGAAGCCGTAGATCATGCCGGTACCTTATCAAAACGCGGAAATAATCAGTTCTTAAGTCTTGATCCTTCAAGAATATAAGCTGTCCAAACCAAACAGCCGGTAAAGAAAATACCTTCTTCAAATCATTTCATATAAAACTATTTTTTTACTCTTTGATTCAGTAAATTCAATATCAATTATTGATATCCGTTACAATCGGAGAAGATTTGTTCTCTTAGAGAGGGGGACAGTAAATGCAGAGAAATAACCTGATATTTTTGTCGGTTTTGTGCTTTTTAATCGGCTTAAATTTTAATATTAAGGCACAGAACACAATAAAAGCTTCAGTTAAAGGTACGGTAACCGACGCAGAAACAGGGGAACCGATACCCTACGTTAACGTATTCCTTAGCAACACCACGCTTGGCGCAGCAACCGATATGAAAGGCAATTTTAGCATTGAAAATATCCCTATGGGAAATTACGTGCTTATAGTTTCTCACGTAGGTTATGCAGTTAACACATCCGGACTGGAAGTTCTAAAGAGTCAAACGTTTATTCGCAACGTTAAGCTTAATCCGAAGGTAATAGTGGAAAAAGAAGTGAGTGTATCAGCCGCCGAGCCTGCAAAATGGAAAGAACAGCTTCAAAAATTTACTGAGCAGTTTCTCGGAACCGATGATAATTCTGAGTACTGCAGGATAATAAATCCGGAGGTTCTTAATTTCAAACAGGACTCAAAGACCGGTGATCTAACAGCATCTACCGACAGTATGATATATGTTGAAAATAATGCGCTCGGCTACAAACTGGAAATTTTACTCGAGGAATTCGATTTTAATCCGGAGCAGGGTAGAGTAAGATACCTTATCTTTCCGAAATTTACGGAGATTAAACCTCGAAGCAATGATGATGAGGAGCGCTGGCTGGAGAACAGAAAGTCCAGCTATCTCGGATCGATTGAAGACTTTTTCTCGGCCGTCGTTCACAAGAACGCATACGAGAAAGGATTTAAAATAGCTGAAGGGGAACTGCAGGATTTGATATCCGGTTTTGGAAAATATATTTATTCGGAAGACATAATGATGGTTCCGCAAACATTTTCTCCGCTCATAAAAATCTACTTCGACAGAGATATAAGAGTCGAGTACAAATCATTACCGCAGCCAAAAATAAGCATACTTCATTTCAATTACGGTTACGTTGAAACAGATTCACTCGGAAATGTTTACAACAGATTCCCTTACGAAACATACGGCGCATGGACGAGCAGAAGAATTTCGCAGCTGCTGCCTACAAACTACAGGCCGGATGAAAGGTAAAATTCAAAATGAAAGGCTCATGCCTGAATAATCTGTTTAGCGTCAGGGCTAAAAAATAATTCCGAAGGTACTTAATTCATACGACGATAAGATATTTAAAATAAAAAAGCCCTGTAATCGGGCGACTACCGGGCTTTAGTTCTTTTATTTCAAAAGGCAGGGGAGAACCTTCTGAAAGAACCGTAAGAAATCTACTTTATAAAATGAAATTATGCTAATGTTTTAATGCACATGTGCCTGCAGTCACCAAACAGAAATGCAAGATTCGGTTACCGGAATGATTTTAACGGTCGAAGCAATATTTTTTTGTTCGAAAGCCGCTTGTAAATAATATTTTTAATAATTTTGTAGATGTGTTAATTGGTTTTATAAAGGAAAAAACATAAGTTCGTTCACAATTCAAGAAAAATTTGCGGATAATTATTTATTAGTCAGATTAAATTAATTTACCGGAAGAAAAATGATAATATACAGCATAACTACGATTGTAAAAAAAGATGTAGAAGAAGAATGGCTGAGATGGATGAAAGAGAAGCATATGCAGGAGATAATTCAGACCGGGTATTTCATTGATTCTAAAATGTTCAAGGTTAAGGTCCCCTCAAACACTAACGGCGAAACAACGTACATAATACAATACTATTGCTCGGCCATGGAAAATTACATGACATACGCGGAAAAAGAAGCGAAGCGCCTGCAGGCTGAGTACGCCGCAAAGTTCGCGGGAAGAGTAACAACAGCCCGCACGGTAATGGAAGAGATCTGAATAAACAGCCGTTCGCTTATTCAGTCTTTCTCATGACAATGTCTGTCATGACAGCGCGCAGTTTTTCCCTCAAGGACTCAGATATTATCCGGCACCGCCTATGACATCTTCACCTCAACATATTTATAAGCTTAATTTAAGTTATCGGGGAGGAATTTTCTTTTGACAAAATATTTATTTTCACTGGTGATTCTGACGTTAATATTCACTGCCGCAGGGTGTACTGAGAAGAACGGCGGAAAAGAGGGAAAGGAAAAAGCCTCAAAAAGCTATGTGCCGCAGGTAAGTATAATTTCTGCGAGCCAGATAGATTCGGTAATAAAAAGCAGATTCGGCAGACCGTTATTTGTAGACGTTTGGGCATCATGGTCTGAGACTGCGGTAAAGGAATTCCCCGAAATAATGAAGCTCTACAATACGTACAAAGATAACGGCGTTGATTTTTTAATCTTAAATGTTGATCTTACTTCCAGAATAGACTCAACGGTAGTTCCTTTAATGCTCAAATTCATGCCTGATTTCCCTGTTCATGTTATAGATGAGAAAAGCGGTTTAAAAGCGATGAAGCTGCTTAACAAAAACTGGAGCGGCGGCATTCCGGCATCATTCATCTACGACGCTGGCGGAAAACAGGAAATATTCATTCTTGGTTTACAGACTTATGAAAATTTAAGCAAGGGTATAGACAGCGTAAAAGCACTTTAAAATTTAACATAAATGAAACGGCTGAAATACATAAAGTATTTTCATGCGACGGAAATTTGTCTGGCCCTGATGGTACTGACTGGCTGCAGAGAGGAAGTTACCGACCCGAACAACTTGATAGGCAATATCAACGAGCCGGTAATTCTTAACGGATTCTCTTACTACTCCTTTTTAATAAACGCGAATGAAATTACACAGTATGTTGTTGAAGAAACTCAATTAAGCGAGCCTTCAAGCAGACTTGGCGTATCGCTTACGGATTACAGGGCCGGATATGTGGAAATATTCGTAACCGGAAGCAGATCGGTCTCGCTGTATGCTCAGAAATTCAACGACAATTATTCCACCGAGGACACCGTTTTAAACAAGGGAGCTCCGATATATCTTAAGATGTATTTTTATAAATTTTCGGGGAATCTAAAGGTAGACATAAACAGCATATTTTATCCTCAGTATTGAGCGCTGCCGATTCACGTAATAAGCTACACAATATTTAAAACAATCCTTCAACTTTTAGTTTATATTATTTAAATTGAAGTCCAATTTCATAGTTTATCAAGAAAAATTCCGAAGGGATGCCGCATTTCATGAATATTCCTAATAAGTATTATTCGGCTCAGGAAGCCGCCGCACTTCCTAACAGGAGCGAGATAGATGAAAAATATAAATGGGATTTAACACATGTTTATCCCGATGAAGCGGCATGGGAAGCGGACTTTAAATGGGTAGAAGAGCATATAAATACGTATAAATCATTTGAAGGTAAATTAACTTTAAGCGCCGAGAATCTTCTGAGCTGTCTATTATTCGACGACTCGGTGGGAATAAAGCTGGGAACGCTTAATCTTTACGCGTCTTTATCGAAGGACGCCGATTTAAGGAACACGAAATATCAGGCTATGGATGACAGAATTACGAGTCTTTACGCGAAGGTATCATCGGCGAGCTCATTTCTAAGACCAGAGCTTCTTGGCATTCCTGATGAGAAGCTGTTAAAGATGATCGAAACAAAACCGGAGCTGAAGGTTTACTCGCACTTCTTCGATGACATACTAAGAACAAAATCTCACACCTTAAGCAAAGAGCAGGAAGAGCTGCTGGCATTATCAAGTGAAGCCAATCAGGCTTCATACAACGCTTTCTCAATGTTTACGAACGCGGATATGAAATTTTCAGTAATAAAAGACGAGAAAGGAAAGGACGTTGAAATTTCCCACGGCAGGTACTATGCGGCGATGTACTCATACGACAGGGAATTCAGGAAAAACGCGTACGCGGCATATTATCGTCCTTATAAAGATTATGTCAATACCCTATCGGCTATGTTCAACGGAAATCTAAAGGCCCACATTTTTATTGCGAAAGCCAGGAAGTACGATTCTGCAAAGCAGGCGGCGCTCGACCGCAACAACATTCCGGTTTCCGTGTACGATAAGCTTATTCAGTCGGCGAATCAAAACTTAAGGCCGCTTCACAGGTGGGCCGCTCTAAAGAAAAAGCTGTTAAAGGTAGATGAGCTCCATCCTTATGATGCATACGTTACATTATTCCCTTCCGAATCCGAGAAAGTTTATTCATTCGATGAAGCCGTTCAAATCGTGCTGGAAGCGCTGAAGCCTATGGGGGAAGATTACCTGAATACTCTTAAAACAGCTTTCGACAACAGGTGGATAGACGTACACGAAACTCAGGCCAAAAGGAGCGGTGCATATTCTTCAGGTACTACGTACGGCGTGCATCCCTACGTGCTGCTTAACTGGAACGGCCTGCTTAACGACGTCTTCACGCTTGCCCATGAGATGGGGCATAACATGCATTCATATTTTACAGGTAACACACAGCCTTATCCTTACGCTAACTACACTATATTTTTAGCCGAAGTTGCATCCACTTTTAACGAATCACTTTTGCTGAATTATCTTATAAATAAATCGGAAAGCAAGCACGAAAAACTATACCTGATCGAAAAGTATTTGAGCAACATAGCATCAACTATTTACCGTCAGACGATGTTTGCCGAATTTGAAAGCATTGTTTACGGTCTTTCCGAGAAAGGGGAAGCTCTTACTCCGGATCTCTTAAATAAATTATACGGCGAGCTTACCGGAAAATACTGGGGACCGGATATGGTTGTTGATGAAGAAGAAGGATATACGTGGGCTCGCGTTCCTCATTTCTACTATAATTATTACGTATACCAGTATGCAACCGGGTTCGCGGCTTCTGAAATACTCGCAAAAAAAGTTCTGGAAAAAGGAAAGCCGGCAGTTGAAAAATTTTTGAACTTTTTAAAATCTGGAAGTTCGGATTATTCTATAAATATTCTTAAGTCAGCAGGAGTGGATATGAATTCTTCAGAGCCCGTGCTGGCGACAACTCAGAAGATGGACGAGCTTGTAACCGAAATCGAAAATCTGACTAAAGAATGAGATCACAAAAATATTAAAATAAAAGAGCAGAAAAGCCTGCCTCAAAAACAAATTATTGCCAGGGAAAAAAATGAAGATTTATTCTAAAAAAGAGCTGAACGAATTTCAGCATTCGCTTACGTATGACGATATCAGTTTAATACCGACTCAGGTTTCCAGAGTACGCTCCAGAACGGAAGCTTCCACAGCGGCCGAGTTCCTCGGATTAAAGCTTTCACTTCCTGTTATCTCAAGTCCTATGGATACTGTAACGGGAATAGAGATGGCGAAGGAGTTGAGCAAATTAGGATGTCTTGGCATTCTTAACCGCTTTGATTCTTCGCTTGATGAAATATTAAAGGCTAAAGACAACGGCAACGGAGTAGCAGCAGTATCGGTTGCGCTTAATACACCTTTAGATAAAATCGCCGGACTTTCTGAACATCATAATATAATATGCATTGATACCGCGAACGCCAATAATGAAGCGGTGCTTCAGAAGACCGAGGAAATTAAGAGCAAGCTAAAAGTAAAATTAATTGTAGGCAACATAGCACACGGCGCTACGTTAAAGCAGCTTGAAGATGCCGGCGCAGATGCTGTGCGCGTAGGAATAGGAAGCGGAAGCGTATGCACGACAAGCATACAGACGGGGATAGGTATAGGACAAGTATCTTCTCTTCTTAATGTTCTGTTTGCCAGGGAAGAAAAAAAATTGAAGATAAAAATAATTGCGGACGGCGGAATCAAGAGTCCCGGCGATACCGCCAAAGCGATTGCGCTTGGAGCTGACGCGGTTATGCTGGGAAGAATGCTTTCGGG
>JBJKTB010000422.1:0-4691 GCA_046703345.1 Ignavibacteriaceae bacterium | reverse complement strand
CTAAGAAATTCGATAAGGTTTTCCGCAGATAAATTATACTCAGAAGCTAATTTATAGAGTCTAAGTTTTTTCGATTTCGTTTCCGACATTTGGATTACCCGTTTTTAAACTAATCTTCCTCAAACTGAGATTTTATTATTTCCATTATTTCGGCAACCTTAGCTTCATCAAGGCCTTCTATTTCCTTAAGCTTCTCAGGTCCCGCCGTTAATACTTCTATTGCGGTATCGTAACGGTGATTGATAAGCAGTTCGTAAACTTCGCTGCCCAGTTCTTCTTTAAGATCAATAAGTTCAATATCTTCTTCGTATTCTTCGAACGGCTTTTCTTCTCTCAGAATTTCGATCTCATACTCCGTTAATTTCATAGCCAGGCGGATGTTCACCCCGTTGCGTCCAACTATCAGCGACACCTGATCGCTGTCCGCCGTAACCACTGCCTTGTTTGTAGAAGTATCCACCTCTATCTTCTTAAGCTTTGCGGGCGCAAGCGATTTTTGTATAAACGTAATCGGGTCTTCCGAATAATTGATAACGTCTATATTCTCGTTGTTCAATTCTCTAACAATCGCATGAATTCGTACGCCCTTCATACCAACGCAGGCACCCACCGCGTCTATTCTGCTGTCTTGCGATTCCACGGCCACCTTCGCTCTTTCACCGGGTTCGCGGGCAATCGCTTTTATATCTATAATACCGTCGTATATTTCAGGTATCTCAATTTCAAAAAGCCTTCTGAGGAACATATTGTCGGCTCTGGAAACAATGATTACCGGACCGCTGTTGCCTTTTTTTACTTCCTTTACTATCGCGCGGATAGTTTCGCCTTTCTTATATCTTTCGTAAGGTATTTGCTCTGAACGCGGCAGAATTAATTCGTTCTTGTTATGATTAACCAGAATATCATTCTTCCTGATCTGATAAATATCGCCTACTACTATTTCGCCGAGCAGCTCTTTGTATTCGTTGTAGACTAAGTCTTTTTCTATTTCGCGTATCTTCTGGTTTAATCCCTGTTTCGCTAAGGTAATAAGCCGTCTTCCGAAGGAAGCGAGCTGAAGTTTTTCTACGTAGTCGTCACCCACTTCAAGCTCATCATCGTTGCCGCGGCGGTTCACCTCTTCAATTGAGATTTGAGTATTCGGATCTTCAACTTCTTCAACTATTTCCCTTTCAAGGAATATTTCGATGTCTCCGCGGTCCATGTTTACTACGACGTCGTACTTTGCTTCGTCGCCGAATTTTTTACGTACAAGCATGCCGAATATTTCCTCTATAATCCCGGCTAATACGTCTTTATCGATTCCTTTTTCCCTTACCATTTGGGCAAAGGATTCAACGATATCTCCGTTCATTTCTTAATTCCTCCGTTAAGAAAAACTTACTGTTACTTTTGCGTTAATGATGTTGTTAAAATTAATTATAATCTCTTCGTTTCTGCCGGGCGAGAAGATAAGATTTTCGCCGTCTACCCCGGCAAGTTTTGCCCGGAGCGTTTTCTTCTCTTCGCCTTCACTGTATATTACTTCAAATCTTCTGTTTAAATGCTTAGGGTATTGTTTTAAGAACTTCAGCGGTCTGTCTACTCCTGGTGATGATACATCAAGCCGGTAAGAAGAATTAATAAGCTCTCTTTCTTCGAAAATTGAAAGGATTTTCCTGCTCACCTCGGCACAGTCCTCTGCGGACACGTCCTTTTCTCCGTCTATAAATACCTCAATTACGCGGCTTGTGATGCTTCCGCGGATAATAAGATCGACGACGAAAAAACCGTTTTCCTCGGCCGAACCTTCGGCAATTTTTCTAATATTTTCTTCCAATAAATTCATAGAAATAAAAATCGCCCTCAAGAGGGCGAATAAGTTTAACAAAACTAATACTATTTTGTCCAAGAAGCAAGAAAATACCACGGTTATCTTTTTATTCTTAACTTCTTGCCGGTGGAATTTAATGTCTTTTTAAATGATTTTTTACTCCCCAGGAGATGTCGAATCGCCCTTTTCTCTTACTTTAAAAATCATTGAAATTAAAAAGCCTGCCAGCATCCCGATAAAAAAAGCAATTGAGATCAATACGATTGTTGAGAGACTGAACTGCCACAAAAATACATTTATCGGTATTATCGCGGTGTTCTGTGATACAAATACTGTAAATAATATTATAAGTATCATAAGAAGAATTATTTTTGTCTTCATTCAGACGCCGCCGATTTTAAGTGGTTATATAATATCGATCTGCTAGTTTACATGTCTTTGATATTGAATTCCGGTTTTTATGTCTCAGGATGACTGAATCTTAAATTCCGGATTCTTTATGTGCAAATCCCGCTGCGGGAACGGAATTTCGATACCTTCTATTTTAAATCTTTTAAATATTTCAAAGTACAGCTGGCTCTTAAGTACGGCCGGGCGGTTGATATATTCGTCCGTCCAAATTCTGAGATTAAAGTTCAGCGAGCTGTCTGCCATTTCGTCAAAAAGAACTTCCGGTTCCGGATGCTTTAATATACTTTTATTCTGCGCAGCTATTTCAAGCAGCAGTTGTCTTACCTTTTCGGGGTCTTCGTTGTAAGACACCCCTACCGGTACGTTGAACCGCACATTACGGTCATTATAACTCCAATTAATTACACGCGTAGAGATAAAATCTGAATTGGGAACTATGATTGCTATATTGTCGTTCGTAATAACAGTTGTGGAGCGCATAGAGATGTTAACAACATCGCCGTAGACATCTCCGACTTCTATTCTGTCGCCGACTTTAATGGGCCTTTCAAAAAGTATTATGATGCCGCTTACAAAATTGTTTGTTATGTTTTGAAGACCGAAGCCTATGCCTACGCCGAGTGCGCCGGCAAGTATGGTTAGAGCACTGAGATCTATTCCTTCGGTCTGCATTATTATTATAAATCCCAGCACCAGAACGCCGTAACGGATTATGGTGCCGACTGCAATTCTTACTCCAAGTTCAATCTTGCTGTGCTCTAAAAGGCGGTATACGACCCATTTTTTAAGCTTGGCAGTAAGGTACACAAGCAGAAATACCAGAAGTATAAGGTAAATAATGGACCATAAGGTCAAGTGGGTTTTGCCTATTTCCGCTATTGGCGAATCAAGAATATGCTTAACATCTAAAATAATTTTCTTAAATGTTTCCACGTTTTGCCTTAAATATCAGTTAAAATTTTCCCGGGATAGAAATCAAGTTCGAGTAAATCAGCAAGTTTCAAAAATAAATTACGGAAATCATTCCTTAAAAAAAAGAAACGGTTAAAAGCGAAAACTTGTCATAATAACGTTTAATAATAAACCTCTTTAACATGCAGTAGAATCTGCATCTCTTGGGTTTAATCTTATTTTGTTGAAATGCATTATAAAAAAATTCGTAAAAACTTCCTGTGGTGATGTTCATCCTAATTAGCTATATTTCCAGATACTACAAATGCGGGTAAAATCTGTAAATTATGAGAGCTGAACAAAATCGGCCAAAATACTTTAAAGAAAGTTGTTTCTAAGTTATCGCAAACAATACCATACATTTTATAGGAGAAACATTATGCTCAAAGAATTCAAGGAATTTGCAGTTAAGGGAAATGTTCTGGACATGGCGGTGGGTATTATTATTGGTGCTGCTTTCGGCACAATCGTGAAATCTCTTGTAAGCGATGTAATAATGCCGCCAATCGGCATGCTTCTCGGCAACGTCGATTTTTCAAATCTCTTTGTCGTCCTTAAAGAAGGAGCGAAAGCTGTAGGACCCTACGCAACACTGAAAGAAGCGGAAGCCGCCGGCGCGGTAACTATCAATTACGGAGTTTTCGCAAATACGGTAATCAGTTTTGTTATAGTTGCTTTTTCGGTTTTCCTCCTCGTGAAGTTTGTTCAGCAGCTGAAGCGCAAAGAAGAGAAAACTGCTCCGGCAGCCCCTACAACAAAGGACTGTCCGTACTGCTTCTCCAGCATTCCGCTGCAAGCTACCAAATGCGCGCACTGTACTTCGGAGCTTCAGGCAAGCTGATTTAGAATTATTATTTTTTTATTAAATCGTATTTTTACCGGGCGGCCTGCAAACAGACAAGTTCGCCAACAAAAAATTATTAGGATTTTGTTATGAGATGTATGAAGTATCCTCTTATTACCTTTTTACTAATACTCTTTTCGGTCAGCGTTTACCCACAGAAAAAAAGAAGCGGAAGGGTCTTTCAGACGGCTCCGATAAACGCTCTGCTTCAGGGCGTAATGAACGATAATTACCGAGTCGGAAACCTAACGCATGAAGGCAATTTCGGCCTCGGTACTTTCAACGGCGTTAACGGCGAGATGATTATGCTTAAGGGAGTTGTGTACGGAGTGACGATCGACGGTAAAGCTGTAATTCCTCCGGGCTCAACAGAAACACCGTTTGCCTGCGTTACATTCTTCCGTGCCGATACCTCAATCGTACTGAATGACACGCTCGATTTAAAGTCGATGGAAAATTTTATCGACAAAGCTCTTCCGTCTTCAAATTTAATTTATGCGGTGAAGATTTCGGGTATTTTCAAGTACGTTGAATCTAGAAGCGAAGCGAAACAAACGAAAGAGTATTCATCCCTTGGAGATGTTTTAAAAGATCAGTCGATTTTTAAATTTCATAATGTTGAAGGAACTATGGCCGGATTTAAATTTCCCGGATATCTGAGTGGTATTAATG
>JBJKTB010000421.1:0-10304 GCA_046703345.1 Ignavibacteriaceae bacterium | reverse complement strand
TCATACTCTTTTTGAGTAACCTCAATAAAATTGCTTTCAACACTAACGCGCCTTTTTTCAGTATCGATAACAAGACCGCCAACTATTATTTGTTTATTATCGCCGCTTCCGGAAGAATATCCGCCTGCTCTTCTGAATAGAGCTTTTACTCTGGCGATGAACTCCCTTAAACTGAAAGGTTTGGTAAGATAATCATCCGCTCCGAATTCCAGTCCCAGCACTTTATCCGTTTCATCAGATTTGGAAGTTAGCATAAGTACAGGTGTTTTGATGTCGGATTTTCTTATTTCTCTGCATACTTCGAAACCGTCTAGCTTAGGCAGCATTATATCTAGTACTACAAGGTCGAAAGAAGCTGTAAGGGCGGCAGTTAATCCTGTAGAGCCGTCGTATGTTTTTTCGACCGAGCATTCAAGATCTTTTAAGTGAATCTCCAGAAGATCGGAGATTTGTCTGTCGTCTTCGATGATTAATACTCTTTTCATAGACCCGCGATTTTTTTTCTTTAATATAAATATTAATTGTAACAAAAATATCACGACAAAATATCCGATGATGAACATCAGATTATTTTAGCTGGCTTATCGGAAAGACTGGCACAAATTCTCTTTTTTGATGACTCAAAGCCGTAAAAATATTTCGTCTTTAATATATATTTTGGATTCAAAAACACAGAATGTTAAAAAAAACTATTTTATATTAAAAAATTATTAGTGAAGTCCTAAGCAGCATTCACCAGTCATCTGGACATTAACAAATTTATATCTTCTGGAGGTTGAAAATGAAATTAACCGGTAAATGGGCCCGACTTGGTTGCGGGATAGGAAAATCATCAAAAAGAAAATTTGACTTCAGATCTTTTTCTATAAGCACATACTTCACTTTCATTTTAACGATTTTTACTTTCGTCGGATTCTGTTTTGCTGGGAATATTGCCAATCACACCCGCGGAAAAATTTACAGTAATCAAGAAGCAAATTACGTGAATGCCGATTCGCTTGATGCGCAAATAGATTCTGCGGCGATGCAGGTATTACGCGAAACCGGCGTGCCCAGCGCTTCGGTGGCTGTAGTTAAAGACGGAAAAATTGTTTACGTGCATGCATACGGAGACGCGAGATTAAATCCTGTGGTATCCGCAAAACCGGATATGCGTTATGCTATCGGTTCTATAAGCAAACAATTCACCGCGTCGGCTATCCTTCTGCTTGAACAGAGGGGAATGCTTTCTCTGAACGATCATATTTCCAAGTGGCTTCCTGATTTGACAGATGCCGATAAGGTAACACTCCGTGAAGTACTTTCTCATACCTCCGGCTATCAGGATTTCTGGCCGCAGGATTACGTGCCGCCGCTGATGTTAAAACCTATGCCGCCTCAGGAAATTCTCGACAGGTGGGCTAAAAAGCCTCTCGATTTCGCACCCGGAACAAAATGGCAGTACAGCAATACCAACTTTGTAATTGCAGCACAGATTGTGGAGAAAATTTCACATGAGCCTTTCTTTAAATTTTTAAAGGAGAATATTCTCGATCCTCTTAAATTATCCAGCGCAGTAGATTTTGATAAAGGAAAAATGACAGCTGCGGACGCTGCTGGTTATACTCGATACGGATTAGGCCCTTTGCGCCCCGCGCCGGATGAAGGGCCGGGCTGGATGGCGGGCGCCGGCGAACTTGCAATGACTGCGAAAGATCTTGCCAAATGGGATATCTCACTCATCAACAGAAGTCTTTTGACTCATAAATCTTATAAGCAGCTGGAAACTGAAGTTCTTCTAAAGAACGGCGTTGGGACTCATTACGGATTAGGCGTGCAGGTAGGGATGAATGATAATCACAGAATGATATACCACAGCGGCGAAGTATCCGGATTTACAGCTAATAACTTAGTATTTCCTGACGACGGAGCGGCGATTGTAGTGCTTACTAATGAAGACGCCTCGCCTGCTTCCGGAGCAATATCAAGCAGAATCGCACGTCTTCTCTTTAAAACTCAGGACGTCCAGACCGCTATGCGCACAGTGCAGGCCAGAAAGATCTTTCTTGATCTTCAGAAAGGGAAAATTGATCGTTCTTTATTTACTGCTGACGCCAACGCGTATTTCAGTAAGCAGGCGCTTAAAGATTTCGAATCGAGTCTGGGACCGCTGGGCGAGCCGAAAGAGTTTAGCCAGACAGGAGAGCAGAAGCGCGGCGGCATGATTGAAAGAGCTTTCAGAGTCGTTCTGCCTAAGCGTTCGGTGAGGGTATGGACTTACCAGATGCCTGACGGAAAGCTTGAGCAGTATATGGTTGCTCCCCAGCCGCAGAGATAATATTTTATTGGCGGAACAAATACATGGAGCTTGTTTGAATTAGATTAAAAAAATGGAATACTGGAGTATTGGAATTTTACAATGAAATCAGCATTCCGGTATTCAATCACGCCGAAGAAAAATAGGCACTTTGTATAACATTTGTTAATTAATAATTTGCCGGAAACAGATCGTGTTGGGTCATAATAAAAGGTAACCGTAGAATAATAAAAAATTATATTAATAAACATGGTTATAATTGGAAAAAATAAGGGGATAATTGTAATAGATAGGGTTTAAGGAAAGTTTGAAGCTAAGCGGAGTGAGGCGTAGCCGAACGTAGCTTAGCTTCTGGAAGAATTTTATTTGTAGAGTTTGAGAATATTTATAATTTTATTTTTGATCTTCTTCTCAAGAACAAAAGGGTCAAGTGAATTAAAAATTTTAGTAAGTTCTTTTTTCTTTGTTTGGCTGATTCTCTCTGAAGCTAAAAGCCTTTGATAAGGAGTTAGCGGAGAAGAGAATTTTTTAATAATCTTAGAACCGTCTCTTTTCTTTTCAATCAGTTTGAAAGAAGGGATGAAGAAGTTCAAATAAAGCCTCCATTGGCTCTGATATAGTTCATTGAGCATTTCTACAGTTTTAATATTATCAAATCTCTGGTAACCAATCAATTGTCTGACGTGAGTCCAGTTCTTCTCCTCGATATGGGCATTATCATTTTTCTTATACTCTCTTGAGCGTGTATACTGAACGGGATTTTTTTTATTTGTAAAATATTCAAGGAGCATATAGTTTAGAAGTTCTCCGCCATTATCACAGTCAAAACCAAGAATATTAAAAGGAAGTGCCTTTCTGATGTTTTTAAGGGCATCAAAGACACCCGCTCTACCCTTGCCCCATACGGCTCTTTGTTCTGTCCATCCGGTTGCAATATCTACGATGTTAAGCGTATATGCAAATTGTCCTGAGACAGAAGTGCCGCAATGCGCTACTGTATCTGCTTCTATAAAGCCGGGGATAGATTCATCCCATTGATTTAGTTTTATCGGAACCTGTTTTTTGATTAAGGAACCTGGTTTAGTTGTCGAAAGACCTAACTTCTTGTGTTTTGATTTGAGTCTTTTCAGTAAGCGCTTGATAGTGCTGGGTGAAATTTCTAATAGGAGTTCTTCCTCTTTTTCATTCAGAGAATTCTTTTTATGAAACTGGTAATATGGCAGCCATAATGGTATGGCGGCTTTTAATCTTTCCGCACATGCAAGATTGGTTACTACCCATAGATCTTTCAAGAACTCTATAATAGCTTGATGATGGTAGATTTTGGGTCTGCCCTTTTTCTTGTTATACACGGCCGGCTTTCTGGCAAGCACCCTGATTGCGTACTTTCGATTAAATTTACAGACCGTGCAGAGCTCATCTAATATTAGCGATTTTTCTGCTTTGGTAGCCAGAAAGTATCGTTTTCTGATCTCAACAAGATACTCCTTCTTTGCTGAATTGCTCATAGATAACCTCTAATAATCTTGGTTACCTATATTATGACCAAACGACCTTTTTATAAATCTTTTTCGGTTACTTTATTTATGGTCCAATGCGCAGATACGCTTCCGGCAAGTTTGTTCTTTAATGTTAACTTTAAATGAGTTAAGTTGTTGTTAAGCAATCGGCCGTTATATTCGGGGAGGGGAAATTCTTTCAAAAACGATTTTATTTATCATGTCATCGGATGTTATTAGGTGATACTCATTCCGGATATTATTTCTGACGATTGCGGAGGATAAAAATTTCGGGGAGGAGATTTGCGATGAATGAAATTGTAGCTTACTGCGGACTTACATGCGGCGGCTGTCCTATTTATCTGGCGGGAAGGGAAACAAACCAATCAAAAAAGAACGAGATGATATCCGAAATAATTCGTACTTGCAAAGATCTGTACGGATTTGAATACGGAATGGAGGATATAAGCGGATGCGGAGGCTGCACTTCAAGCGGCGGTAAATTATTTATAGGCTGCGCCAAGTGCGGTATTAGGAAATGCGCTTCGGATAAACATTATCCAAATTGTTCGGTGTGTCCGGATTATCCTTGCGAAAAACTGAGCGAGATCTTTACTACTGATCCTTCGGCCAAGGACAGGCTGGATTTGATGCGAGCGGATATAGTAAACTATACCTGAGAACTTACCTAGTTGCATTAACTTTAAAATTATTTTGATTTCACCTTCTGATGTTTTGTGTTAGTGAAATAAAAATCAAAAAAAATTAATCCTATCGAAAAACTTCTGTAAACATATTAATAAAATTTTCGATTATTGAATAATAAATAATTTATGGCCAAAATTATTTGTACGCATAAATTATTGCATTATAAAACGATTGTAACGCTGAAAGTATTTTTTTATGTTTGACGGCAAATCTATTTGATCGAGCGGAAAATCTTATTTTAAAACATTGCAGCATAAGCGAAAAGAAATTCCAAGAAAAACCGATCAATCCGTAGTTTTGGGAAAACCGTCAATAATATAATTTACTTTCTTTTGTTTTTATCAATCTGAACCGGTCGAGGCATATTTATGAGTAAAACCGTTCACAGGATCTATATAGCTCTATTCGTTCTGATCTGTGTATTTACTGCAGTCGTTCTCGGCGTATACGGATTCAAATATTACACTGCGCCGGTTGAGGAGAGGTTTTTCCTGCCGCAGAACGAACTGCTGAAGCCTAGCGGTTTTATAGGACACGGTGCCGGAATTATAGGCAGTTTTTTAATGATCGTCGGCGTTCTTGTTTACATGATACGGAAACGGGTAAAAGCATTTTTCAAATTCGGATATTTAAAATACTGGCTCGAGTTTCACATTTTCCTCTGCACACTGGGTCCCATACTTGTTCTTTACCATACAGCATTTAAGTTCGGCGGAATAGTTGCGGTAAGCTTCTGGAGCATGGTAGCCGTCGTCCTTAGCGGAGTTATAGGAAGGTTCTTGTACGTTCAGATTCCGCATACAATACAGGGACAGATGGTAGGAATGGGCGAATTAAATGCGCAAAGTGAAGAACTTTCGCATCGACTGAAAACCGAATTCTTAATCCCTGCCGATGTTTTCGAAAGTATTGAAGCTTTTTCGTCATATCAGAAATATAAACGCGTAAAAGTTAAAACCGGCTTCTTATTCCTGTTGAGAGATTATATTGGCACAAAAAATGTGATTAAGAACCTTAAACATGAATTGAATTCTGCCGGGGTTCCCAGGGTACAGAGAAAAAAAATAATCAGGGCCGCAAAGTCGAAATTAATAATTTCCAGGAGAATCGGTTTACTTCATACCATGCAAAAGCTTTTCAAGTATTGGCACGTAGTATACCTTCCTTTTGCCGTTACGATGTTTGTTATAATGGTAGTTCACATAGCTGTTGAGGTTGTTTTCGGATACAGGTGGATTTTTTAGATACGAATTTATACAGGGTTAAAATAGAAATATTCTATTTATGAGGTTAAGCCCTGAAGTACAGCGATCGAGTTATTATTAACTATCTAATTATTATTAGAATTGATCTATGGAAATAATCATAGAGAATGCTGCTGTTTTCGGATCAGTCTTTTTAGGGATGATTCTTATACTTGCAGTTTATCTTAGGAGGATGAAGAGCAGAAGCGAGGCGGCCAAGGCTAAACTTGAAAACGCGATAAAGTTCGGTTTTAACGAGCCCGTTTCTCTGCATCCGGTAATAGATGTTGACAGCTGCATTGGAAGCGGAGCATGTATCGAGGCCTGTCCGGAAGAAAGTGTTCTGGGAATGATAGACGGCCAGGCTCATGTTATAAATGCCTCCAGGTGTATCGGGCACGGCGCCTGTTTTCATGCTTGTCCGTTTCATGCTATTAGTTTGTGTATCGGAACTGAAACAAGGGGAGTAGAACTGCCGCACGTAAGTCCGCAGTATGAGACTAACGTACCCGGTTTATTTATAGCCGGAGAATTAGGCGGAATGGGTCTTATAAAGAACGCTGTGGAGCAGGGGAAACAAGCCGTTTATTACCTCACTACAAAACTTAAATCAAATGTAAATACCGACTATGATTTAATTATAGTAGGTGCGGGACCTGCGGGATTATCGGCGACGCTCGCGGCCGCCAAGAATAAGCTTAAGTATCTAACGCTTGAACAGGAAAGTCTAGGAGGTACAGTATTTAACTTCCCAAGAGCAAAAGTAGTTATGACTTCGCCTATGGAACTGCCTTTGTACGGCAAAGTAAGATTAAGGGACACTTCAAAGGACGATCTGCTGAAGCTATGGAAAGACGTGCTTGATAAAAATAAAATTACCGTAAACGAAAATGTGAGGGTTGATTCTATTGAAAGAAAATCGGATAATCATTTTGAAGTAACTACAAGCAAAGGGGTATTTACATCTCAAAGCGTTCTGCTTGCGATAGGAAGACGAGGCACGCCGCGCAAGCTTAACGTTCCCGGAGAAGGGAAGCAAAAGGTTGCCTATAGATTAATAGAACCGGAGATGATAGAGGGGAAAAAAATACTCGTCGTCGGCGGCGGAGATTCGGCTATAGAATCTGCGCTTCTATTATCCGAAAATAACCGCGTAACACTATCCTACAGAGGGGGAAATTTCTCAAGACTAAAACAAAAAAATCTGGAAAACATAACCGCAGCGTCAGCAGCCGGAAAAGTAAAAGTAATATTAAGCTCCAACGTAAAAGAAATTATGGAAGAAGAAGTAATACTTCTAAATGATGAAGACGGCAAAGAAATACGCGTCGGCAACGATTTGGTATTTATTTTTGCCGGAGGAACTCTTCCGACTGATTTTCTGAAAAAAGCCGGAGTGGATATAACTAAAAAGTACGGAGACGCGATTTTAAAGCATAGCAAATAAGCGTGACTCTTAATAAGAATTCCCGGTGCTGATTCCGGTGTCGGAAAGCCCGATTCGGATTTTTTGATGCTGTCGTATAACTAGAGGAGAAAATTTCTATCAAAGCGCTCGGCCTTTATATATTGGTATCCTGTCTCTTTATCACTATTAAGATATCGGCGCAGATATCTCCCGGGGAATTAACTTCCGCGCACGCAAAGTACGAAGGGTTAAGCAACTGTACGAAGTGCCACGTACTAGGCAAGCAGGTGCAGGAGTCTAAATGCCTTTCGTGTCATGATGAAATTAACCGGCTAATCTCTTCTGGCAAAGGATATCATGCGAGTCCCGAAGTAAAAGGGAAAGAATGTCAGTCGTGCCACAGCGAGCATCATGGAAGGGATTTCCGGATAATTAATTTTTACCCGGATAAATTTAACCACTCTGAGTCGGGCTTTAAGCTTGAAGGAAAGCATTCCGAAATTAAGTGCGGTGAATGTCATCAGGCAAAGTTTGTTGTTAATAAAAAACTGTTCTTAAGGCGGCAGAATACATTTCTAGGCCTGAGTACCGATTGCGTTTCTTGTCATGAAGATGTGCATCGGGGGACATTGGGCCGCAACTGCGCGTCCTGCCACAACAATGAAAAATTTAAACCTGCGGTTTTCTTCAATCATGATAGCGCAAAATTTAAACTTACAGGCGCACATAAAACAGTTGAATGCGTGAAATGCCACACTATTCAAACCGTGAACGGCAAACCTTTCGAAAAATTTACCGGTCTTCAGTTTAAGGAGTGTTCATCCTGCCATACCGATGTACACAAAGGAATGTTCGGACGAAATTGTACTAGTTGCCATTCAGATGAGTCGTTTAAGAATGTAAGGAAGAGCTCATTTGACCACAACAAAACAAGGTTCCCTCTTAAAGGCGCTCATGTTAAAGTTGCATGTGCCGATTGCCACGGCAGTAATCTTATGTCAAAACCTAAATACGCGAAATGCACGGACTGTCATAAAGATAAACACTTCGGCGAATTTACCGAGGACAATAAATTAACCGACTGCGCCAAATGTCATTCCGAAGAAAGCTTCAAAGTTACTTTGTATACATCGGAAGAACACTCAAAAATTAAATTTGCTTTAACTGGTGCGCATCTTGCCGTTCCTTGCGTTTCATGCCACTTAGTTGAAAAATCGAACGAATGGCATTTTAGAAATATAGGAAAGAGGTGCGCAGATTGTCATAAAAACATACACGGTTCAGAGATCAGCGGAAAGTTTATGAAAGAAAACGATTGCGCCTCGTGTCATTCAACCGCGGGCTGGAATAAAATCACATTTGATCACAGCGAAACCAAGTTTAAGCTGCTGGGCGTTCACGGTAAAACAGGCTGCCGGGCATGCCATCAAACTGCCGGAACAAAAGACAATCCGGTTTTCAAATTCGCTTCGCTCAACAGCGGCTGCACTTTCTGTCATAAAGATATTCACTTTGGACAATTCATCGGAGCGGAAGACGGAAACAAAACTGTGTGCTTAAACTGCCACGGATTTGATAATTGGAAACCGGTAAAGTTCGATCATGAGAAGACCGGATTTCCGCTGAAAGGAGCTCATGAAAAAGTTCTGTGCGGAGCTTGTCATAAAAGAACGGAGAAGAATGGGAATATTTTCATCAAATATAAAATGAAGGATTTTAAATGCGCATCCTGTCATTCATAATTTTATGCATTCTACCGGCGATATATATTTTTCCGCAATCGCCTCACGGAAATAAATTAAAAGTAGACTGCGCAGACTGTCACGAGGCGACCAGCTGGAAAATTATCCCTTCAAATATTAAGTTCGATCATAATAAAGAAACCTCATTCGAGCTTATCGGTCAGCATAAGGCCTTAAGCTGCAGGTCATGCCATAAAAGCCTGGTATTTTCTGAAGCGAAAAGCAGCTGCAATTCGTGTCACCAGGATGTGCATCAAAATACGCTGGGACAGAATTGTTCAACGTGCCATTCGCCTTCCACCTGGATTATTTCAAATATCAAGGAAATACATGACAGAGGAAGGTTCCCGTTGTTGGGTGCTCATATAAATGCCGACTGCTCAAACTGTCATCAGGGATATTCCAAATTGTATTTCCCTCCGCAGAGTGTTTCGTGTTTCAGCTGTCATTCAAAGCAGTACTACGGCGCCGTCTCACCGAATCATGTTCAAGCAAAATTTTCAACAGAATGCCAGGACTGTCATAACGTAAGCAGTCTTACTTGGGCTGCGCAGAATTTCAACCATTCTTTTTTTCCGCTTGTTGGCGGGCATAATATTCAAGACTGTTTTAGCTGCCACAAACAAGGCAATAATTTCAAAGGCTTGTCAACTGACTGTTATTCCTGTCATCAGCAGAATTATCTTCAGGCAAAAAATCCGGATCATGTACAAGCTAAATTTTCAACGGCTTGTCAGGACTGCCATAATATTAATTCATTTATTCCTGCTGCATTTGATCACAATAAGACCGGATTCCAGTTAACAGGAAGACACGCTTCTGTGTCATGTCAGAGCTGTCATAATAACGGCTATATTAACACACCAACAGACTGCTATTCATGCCACAGTTCGGATTACAGCAAAGCAACCGATCCAAATCATGCGTCGCAGGGTTTCCCTCATGATTGTTCCTTATGTCATACAACAAGCGGTTGGGGAGATGCAAATTTTAATCACAGTACGACCGGCTTTGTGTTAACAGCGGGCCATGCGAATATAGCCTGCTCGTCATGTCATGCTGCGGGATACATAAACACCTCGCCCGTCTGTTCAAGCTGTCATCAGCAGAATTACCAGACTGCGGCGAATCCGAATCATACCGCGCTTGCCTTGCCGAGCGACTGCAGCAGTTGTCATACAACAAATCCAGGGTGGAAGCCTGCAACCTTCCCGATACACGGAAATTATTATCAGCTGGTCGGGGCTCACGCCGCGATAGCCAACAGCTGCGATAACTGCCATAACGGAAACTACAACACTGCTCCGAATACATGTTACGGTTGTCATCAGTCAAGTTATCAGTCGGCTGCGAACCCAAATCATCAGTCGGCCGGACTTCCGCAGAGCTGTCAGGACTGTCATACAT
>JBJKTB010000420.1:0-5500 GCA_046703345.1 Ignavibacteriaceae bacterium | reverse complement strand
TGTAGTACCGGGAGAAGTATTCGATAAGATTTACGATCAGAGCAAATTCAGCAAGATAAAGCTGATGGGCGAGGCGCTTAAATCAATGCAGTTATTCGGAAGCGCAGGGGCCGTAAGCTACATGGTGCTAAGACGCGAATCTTTCCTTAGATTAGGAGCGCTTGAATCCGAAACCGACGGATTCGTAAGTTTTTCATTGTCCGTTGAGGGCGTAAAAATAGGAATGCTTCTGATCGAACTGGAGCACGGCTTTAAAGTCAGCTTCCGTTCAAAGGGAAAACTTCCGATGAACAGGCTGGCCGCAGAATTCGGCGGAGGCGGGCACATAAACGCGGCCGGAGCGAGAATATTCAGCGGATCACTGGATGATTTTCTGCCGAAAATTCTAAGTAAGGCCGAAGAATATTTATCCAAAGAGGAAGGTTAAAATGTTCCAATTAAATTTAATTGCCGGCGGCAAAAAAATATCATACAATCCTTTAAGCGTTTCAGTAAAATATCTCATCGATGAAAAGAAACTTGAAAAGACATTGGATAATTTAATTAAGGTTTCCAATGTAAAGATATCCGAACTTCAGAAAAAAAGTTTCTTATCAAAGGGCGGCGGCGAGATAAGAATCACGAAACCCGGAGCTAAGCCTGACGAGCTTATAATAGTAAAAGTAAAACTGGACGATAAATTTTCAAGGGATTATTTCAGAAATCATCTCGCCGGTTTAATAAAAAACATGGAAAAAGAGGAGTTAAAGAATCTTCATATTTTCATTCCCGAATTCAAACTTTTCAAAGACCATTTTACTCAGGAAGAATATTTTTATCAGACTTTTGCCGAAGGTGTTGCGCTCGGGAATTACGCATTCGAAAAATATTTATCCGATTCCAAACAGTCGAAAAAACTGAATGTTTACTTTTACGCATCCGGAACAAAGCAGCTTAAGAACGCTATCGGAAGAGCGGTAAACGTTATGAGCGGAGTTAATTTTGCTAAAGATCTTCAGAACGAGCCCGGTATAGTATTAACGCCGGCAGAACTCGCTAAGCGCGTAAGGACTACACTATCGGCTTCCGGTGTGAAAGTAAAAATATTCGACGAGCAGGAGCTTAAGAGAAGAAAAATGGGCGGACTTCTGGGAGTTGGCATGGGAAGCGACAATCCGCCTAGAATGATAATACTTGAATATAACGGCGCTCTAAAAAATAAAGGTAAGACGAAGAAGGTAGCTTTAGTAGGCAAGGGAGTAACGTTCGACTCGGGCGGAATATCCATTAAGCCGTCAGCCAACATGGGTGAGATGAAGGCCGATATGTCGGGCGCCGCTGCAGTTGCGGGAACGGTGCTTGCTGCCGCAAAAGCTAAGCTTCCGGTTCATCTGCTGGGAGTAATTCCTTCGGCGGAAAATATGCCTTCCGGCAAAGCGCTGAAACCGGGAGATATAATTAAAGCTTCCTCGGGCAAAAGTATTGAAGTAATAGATACCGACGCGGAGGGAAGGCTAATACTTGCGGATGCCCTGAATTTTGCATCAAGCGCAAAACCCGATGTTATAATAGATCTTGCAACATTAACAGGAGCTTGCGTTGTTGCATTGGGAGAAATAGTTGCGGGCCTTTTCACTAAAGATGAAAAACTGGCCGAAGATTTATATAAGCAGGGGATTAAAACTCACGACCGTGTATGGCGGCTGCCTTTATGGGACGATTATAATCCGCTTATTAAGAGCGATGTTGCCGATGTAAAAAATTTAGGACCGAGATGGGGAGGTGCGATAACGGCCGCGAAGTTCCTTGAGCATTTTGTCGACAAGAAAATCTCGTGGGCTCATCTGGATATTGCAGGTCCCGCGATGGCGCATGAATATAATAACTACACCGGCAAATATATGACAGGTTTCGGGGTAAGGCTTCTGTTCGAGTACATTGCTAAAAAGCAGTAGCCAAAAATAATCTTAATGTCCGTTGATTTTACCGTCTTTCATCTCGACTACTTTATCGGCAAGATTAACCAGTCCGGCATTATGAGTTACGATGACGAAAGTTTTTCCCGACTTATCTCTCAGATCAACGAGAATATTATGGACCGATTCGCTATTTGCCGAATCGAGGTTGCCTGTCGGCTCGTCTGCGAAGATGATTGCCGGATCGTTTGCAAGAGCCCTGGCAACGGCAACTCTCTGCTGTTCTCCGCCGGACATTTCGGCCGGCTTATGCTCCAATCTTTCTGCTAATCCGACGTTTGCAAGAAGTTCTTCAGCTTTGCTCATGGCTTCAGCTTGACTGATTCCCTTTATCATCTGAGGTATCGCCACATTTTCCCGAGCTGTAAACTCGGGAAGATGATGATGGAACTGAAACACGAATCCGATATGCCGATTCCGGAACTTGGCCAGTTTTTCATCGGAGAGTTTAAATATATTCTGATCGTCGTAAAAAACCGCGCCTTCATCCGGCCTGTCGAGCCCGCCTAGAAGATGAAGCAAGGTGCTTTTACCCGCGCCTGAAGCTCCTATTATAACCGAGATCTGTTTCTCGGGAACTTCAAGCGAAACTGACTTTAACACATCGAGTTTAATTTTTTTATTCGACTGATAAGATTTTACGAGTCCTTCAGCCCTTAAAACAATGCGGTTGTTCATTTAGTTAAAATCCGGTCTTCATAATTAATAAAGAAAATTCATATCTAATATTATTCCCATTTAATGGCTTCAAGCGGATTGACCTTCGCTGCGCGCTTAGCGGGGAATAGCGAAGCGAGAAAAGAAAGCAGCATGGAAGCTCCAGTTACAAAGAAGAAATCCGATACTCTGAGCTGCACGGGAAGCGAATCAATCTTGTACTGTGTCGGATCAAGCGGATAAATGTTGAAATGTATCTGCAGATAACACACAAAATAACCAAGCAGAGCGCCGGCCAGAGTACCGAGAATGCCTATCAGAAGGCCTTCGTACATAAATATTTTAAGAATAGATTTTTCGCCCGCGCCCATTGATCTCAATATTCCGATGTCCCGTTTCTTTTCTATTACAGACATCGAAAGAGAGCCGAGTATGTTGAAAGTTGCCACGGCGACTATGAGACATAAAATAATATAAGCCGACCATCTTTCTATTTTCATTACAGTATAAAGCTCTTTGTGAAAATCGTACCAGGTGTTTACACTGTAGTCTTTTGTGTTAAGTTTTTTCTGAAGATCCGCCTTAACGGCGAACGAATCGTCTATATTATTGAGCCTTATATCGTATCCCTGCACATTATCTTTGTAGCCGAGCAGGCGCTGAGCGGTCGGGAGATTTGTAAAAATATACAAAGCGTCGTAATCGTTGTTGTTTGAGCTGTAAATGCCTGCCACTATAAATTTCTGGGTAGACGGCATAGAAAACTGCGTGATAGCTTTTTCCACGCCTACAGGCGAAACAACCGTAATAGTATCGCCGATTAGCGACTGGAGCCGGTCGGCAAGAGTTAATCCCAAAATTGCTCTGGGAAGCCCGTATTTATTGCCGATATCGAAAGTCCCGAAAAGCATACTCTTTTTAATTCCGTAAATGTCGTTGCCCGTCTTCTCAACTATGCCTTTTAGATTTACGACTTGTGTTAATCCGGAATTATAGGCAAGAACTTTTCCGCTAACGTACGGGGCGAAATTTTGAACATCCTTCGTCCCGGCAATTAAACTTTGAATTTCTTTCTGATGGCCGAAGCCTTGGGGAGAAATAATTTCTACGCGAACATGCGGATCGAAATTAATTAAGAACGAGGTCACAAGGCTGGCAAATCCGTTAAACACAGAAAGCACCACGATTAATGCCGCAACTCCGATTGTAATGCCTGAGACCGATATCATCGAAATGATAGAGATAAAATTTATCTTATGCTTTGAAACGAGATACCTTTTCGATATGAAGGATTCGAATTTCATCAATTAAATCTTAATGTTGAAACAGGCTGAATTTTGGACGCTATATAGCTCGGTACAAACGACGCGGCTATGCAGAGTAAAAATGTTAAAACCGAAACAAGAAGAAATATATGCACAGAAAGCTGTATGGGCACGGTCGACATAAAATATACCGACGAGGGAATCGAGATGATTCTGTATCTCAGCTGAAGATCGGTAAGAATAAACGCAAGCAGGTTGCCGATTACAATTCCGGCAACAGCAAGATAAATTCCCTGGTATAAAAATACCGAAATAATCTGCCGCCTGTTCGCGCCGAGCGATTTAAGAATGCCGACTGCATTTGTTTTTTCGAGCACAATCATCAATAACGTTCCAACAATATTGAAGACGGCCACAACAATAACCAGTCCGAGAATTATCGGGATGGGTTTTTTCTGCAGTTCGATCCAGGTGAATATATTTCTATGAAGCTGATAAATAGATCTCACAGAATAAGGATAGCCTAGCTCATTGCCGAGATAAGAAGTTAAGCTGTCGATTTTGGAAATATTGTTCAGACGGATATCGTATC
The DNA here is from genome assembly GCA_046703345.1 of Ignavibacteriaceae bacterium. GTDB lineage: Bacteria > Bacteroidota > Ignavibacteria > Ignavibacteriales > Ignavibacteriaceae > FEN-1297. The sequence goes on along the minus strand of JBJKTB010000420.1, from coordinate 1,031 downwards.
CTGAAATATTATTTCCGATACTAAATAATTCTTCGGCGGTTTTTATATTAACGTACGCAACCAGATCGTCGTAGGCGGCCATGCCGCTCTCAAAGATACCGGTAATTTTAAATCTCATTATATTAGGCATATTTTCCGGAGAGGGGATTTTATCGTTATTGAGCGCGAATACAGTTACCTTATCGCCGATCTTAACCATTAGCTTCTCGGCAAGTTTCTTTCCTATAATTATTGACGGAATTTCGGAATTTCCTCCGAGGTTATAACTGCCCTCGACAATATCACGCCTAACGCCTATCCAGTCGTCCTCAGGGCGAATGCCTTTAATGCTCACTCCGTCCTTAATTGTTCTGCTGCTTATAATCGCTAGCTTGGAGACGAACGGATTTATATTCACTGCATATGGAGACAATCTGTTTTTTAATTCCGGGAGCACAGAGTGATAATCAGGAAGAGTACTTGTGTACGAAGAAATTTGTATATGCGAGTCGAAATCTACGATTTTTGTAGTGATGGTATTCTGAAAGCCGTCAAGTATGCTTAACGCAATTATTAAAGTCGCCACTCCCAGCGCGATCCCTATAATGGATATCAAGGATATAAAAGAGATAAACTTGGAATCCTTTTTCGAAAAAATGTACTTTTTAGAAATAAAAAAAGGAAATCGCATTAATTTTCTATTTATAATTTATTATTCCGAAGCCTTAATTTAATGAAGAATGCCGTCACAAAAAAATTGAACCGGCGCCGGTAATTTTCAAAGAAAAAATAGTTAATCTTACCATTAAAATATCGCTCAAACGTTGTTTTTTTTACCGATAACTTATATATTTATTAACTTATTTTAAATGAAGTTTGCGAGTTCGTGTTAATACTGGTATTGAATTTCGGGGCGTAGTCCCGATACAATCGGGATAGACTCCGCCCGGTTTATCGCGTCCCGACTTTGTCGGGAAGGTCGCCGGTTCTTTTATTTAATTGATTTATTTTCGGGGCGTAGTCCCGATAGAATCGGGATAGACTCCGCCCGG